>CALMBJ010000070.1 GCA_937860175.1 uncultured Actinomycetes bacterium | reverse complement strand
GCCAGGGGATCAAAGCCTTGTAGTGCGAATTCATGGGGTCGATGTCGCAGTTGCGATCTGTGAAGATATTTGGCACTCATTGGATTCGGTTGCATCTCGCACACCGGGGTTGTTGGTTGTTCCAAACGGTTCACCATTTGAACGCAATAAAGATGATGTGCGATTGGCGCTAGTACAAAAGCGGGCCCAGGAAATTGGCGCCCCTGTTGCCTACGTCAACATGACTGGCGGTCAAGATGATCTTGTCTTTGATGGCGACACCATCGTTGTTGGTAAGGATGGAGCCGTTCTTGCCCGCACCCCACAATTTGATGATCAGTTAATTGTTGTCGATATTGATTGCGCCGAAGGAACATCGCGACCTGATGTTGTGATTTCAGAGGAGCCAACATCGCATTCAACACCTGCTGATTCAGCAATAGCCACAAGGCTTTCCAATGAGGCTGAAATGTGGCAGGCACTTGTAATGGGTCTTCGAGATTATGTTGGCAAGAATGGATTTAGGTCAGTTGTCCTAGGGCTTTCAGGCGGTATTGATTCTGCGCTAGTTGCAGCAATCGCAATTGATGCATTGGGTGCAAAGCGAGTAAATGGCGTTGCGATGCCAAGCAAGTACTCATCTGGCCATTCAGTAGAAGATGCTCAGGCGATGGCAGATGCCACCGGCATTCACTTCAGAATCACACCCATCGCACCGATGGTCGATGCCTTCATGGACAATGTTGTGCTGAAGGGTTTGGCAGAAGAAAACCTGCAAGCCCGTGTGCGTGGAACAACGCTGATGGGAATTTCAAATCAAGAGGGCCACTTGGTTTTGGCAACGGGCAATAAGAGCGAGCTCGCGGTTGGATACTCAACTTTGTATGGCGATGCGGTCGGTGGCTTTGCTCCGATCAAAGATATTTACAAAACCGATGTCTGGGCCTTATCGCGATATCGAAACGCCTTGGCGCTAGAGCGCGGGGAAGTACCGCCAATTCCAGAACGCTCCATTACAAAAGAGCCAAGCGCTGAACTTCGCCCAGATCAGAAGGACTCAGATTCCTTGCCCGACTATCCATTATTGGATCAGGTGCTTCGCGCCTATGTCGATGAGGACCATGGCTACGAAGCACTTTTGGCTGATGGCTTTGATGCCGATCTAGTTCGGCGTGTAATTTCATTGGTGGATAAGGCCGAGTACAAGCGCCGCCAATACCCACCTGGCACCAAGGTCTCGGGCCGAGCCTTCGGAAAGGACCGCCGCCTTCCCATGACCTCACGCTGGAATGAGAGCTAGTTGCAAACGATTAGCAACTCGCATAATTAATGCATTTGCGTAGAATTAAGGTATGCGTTCGATCATCAACTGGTTGTTTACACGAAACCGTGTTGTTGATTTCTGCCTTTCTACATCTTGCAGCTGCTGATCTTTGATTTACCTCAGCCGCCAACTTAATTTTTCACTTAATCTCAAAATTTTAGAAATCAACTAGGGAGAATCATGACAACTTTTAACACGATTACAGATGCCTTTGGAAACACACCGATGGTCCGCATCAACAAGATCAATGATGGCGCTGCCGGAAATGTTTACGCAAAGCTGGAGTTTTACAACCCAAGCTCATCAGTTAAGGATCGCCTTGGTATTGCCATGATCGATGCGGCAGAGGCAAGCGGTGCGTTAAAGCCAGGCGGCACAATTGTTGAGGCAACTTCAGGTAACACGGGTATTGCTGTTGCGATGGTGGCCGCTGCCCGCGGATACAAATCAATTTTCACAATGCCAGAGTCGGTATCAAAGGAGCGTCGTAAGCTCATTCGCGCATTTGGTGCAGAGCTTGTTTTGACTCCAGCTGGCGAGGGCATGAAGGGCGCTGTAGCGGCCGCAGAAAAGCTTGGCGAGTCAGGTGCAGTTCTTGTTCGTCAATTTGAAAATGAGGCGGGGCCTGCAATTCACTACAAGACAACAGGTCCTGAAATCTGGCGTGATCTTGATGGCAAGGTAGATGCATTTGTTTCAGGAATTGGAACTGGTGGAACTATTACAGGTACAGGTCGATTCTTGAAGGAGAAGAATCCTGGCATCAAGGTATTTGGTGTTGAGCCTGCCGCATCACCAATCTTAAATGGCGGA
Source organism: uncultured Actinomycetes bacterium (assembly GCA_937860175.1). GTDB lineage: Bacteria > Actinomycetota > Actinomycetes > Nanopelagicales > Nanopelagicaceae > Planktophila. The sequence continues at coordinate 6,127 of CALMBJ010000070.1, read as the reverse complement.
GCACCAGGGCCACACCCGCTGCAAGGAATTGGACCAAACTTTGTTCCAAACATTTTGGATCGCACCGTTTATGACGAGATCTTGGATGCAACCGCAGAGGATGCGATGAAGTATGCACGTCGCGCAGCAGCTGAAGAAGGAATCCTTGCTGGTATCTCATCAGGTGCTACCTTGTGGGCAGCTATTGAAGTTGCAAAGCGTCCAGAGTTTGCCGGCAAGAACATTGCAGTTATCTGCGCATCTGCTGGAGAGCGTTACCTTTCAACGGTGCTCTACCAAGATCTAGAGGATTAATTCATGTCCCTTGTTAGCCGCATCATTGAGGATCTCGACAACGCGATTAGCCACGATCCGGCTGCGCGTAATCGTTTAGAGGTCGCTCTGGCATACCCAGGTGTGCATGCGGTGTGGGGACATCGAATTTCACACTTCTTGTGGAAGCGCGGACTAAAGCTAGTTGCACGCATACATTCCAATCTCATTCGCTCTGCAACCGGAATTGAAATTCATCCAGGTGCAACCATCGGTCGACGTTTCTTCATTGACCATGGCATGGGAGTCGTAATTGGCATGACGGCGGTTATTGGTGATGATGTAATGCTTTATCACGATGTCACCTTGGGTGCGCGAGGTATTGAGCATGGAAAGCGTCACCCAACTATCGGCAATGATGTAATCATCGGGGCAGGTGCTCGAGTCCTCGGAAACATCACTATCGGAACGGGTTCACGTATCAGCGCAAACGCGGTCATTACATCTGATTTAGCCCCAAAGACCATGCTAGATAAGGCTGATTTCTTCGTCATTTAAGCCTGCTTAGCCCTTGCCGAGTTAACACAGCCGTAACCTGCATTTGTCAGAATGCGGCCATGTCAGCAGATACAAATAAGCAGCAGGAGTTTGTTCTTCGCACCCTTGAAGAGCGCAATATTCGTTTCATTCGTTTGTGGTTCACCGATGTTTTAGGTTTTTTGAAATCTGTTGCAATTGCACCAGCCGAACTAGAAAACGCTTTTGCTGAAGGAATTGGCTTCGATGGTTCTGCAATCGAAGGTTTTGCGCGAATTACTGAATCAGATATGTTGGCAAAACCTGATCCTGCAACATTTTCGATTCTGCCTTGGCGAACCGAAGCTCCAGGTGCTGCCCGAATGTTTTGCGATATCTCAATGCCAGATGGTTCAGCCTCACCTGCAGATCCGCGCAATGTTTTGCGTCGCACCTTAGATAAAGCAGCCAAGATGGGATACACCTGTTACACCCACCCTGAAATTGAATTTTTCCTCTTTAAGAATCGTCCAGAGATTGGTGTGGCACCAGTTCCGGTTGATCAAGGTGGGTACTTCGATCACACACCAGCAGTTGTTGGGCACGACTTCAGACGCCAAGCGATCACAATGCTTGAAGCGATGGGAATCAGTGTTGAGTTTTCGCATCATGAAGGTGCGCCAGGGCAACAGGAGATCGATCTTCGTTATGCCGATGCATTAACAACCGCCGATAACATCATGACATTCCGTCATGTCATCAAGGAGGTAGCGCTAGATCAGGGTTTCCATGCCTCATTTATGCCAAAGCCATTTACTAATCACCCAGGTAGCGGAATGCACACCCACGTCTCACTCTTTCACGGCGAAGAGAATGCGTTCTTTGATTCGTCAGCAGAGTTCAACCTTTCAGCGGTTGGACGTAGCTTTATTGCTGGGTTAATTAAGCACGCACCCGAAATCACAGCGATTACAAATCAATGGGTTAACTCATATAAGCGTTTACATGGCGGGGGCGAAGCGCCTGCATTTGCTAACTGGGGCCAGAGTGATCGTGGCGCATTAGTTCGCGTTCCGATGTACAAACCAAAGAAAGAGAACTCAACACGAATCGAGTTTCGTTCTCCAGATACTGCTTGTAATCCATATCTTGCATATGCGGTCATGCTTGCTGCAGGACTAAAGGGAGTAGAAGAGAAGTATGTACTCAATGATTCCAATACACCTGTGGCACTTCCTTCCAACCTCAATGAAGCAATCATTGAAATGGAGAAAAGCGAGTTAGTTCGACAGACCTTAGGTGAGCATGTATTTGAGTATGTACTGCGAAACAAGCGTGCAGAGTGGCTCGAATACAGTCGTCAGGTAAGCGCATTTGAACTCGATCGTTACTTGCCAGTCCTTTAACCCACGGGTTACCCTTAACTCATGATCAACCGCAGCCTCCTCCTTAGCTGCCGTGGCGGGGCCAAATAACCGGTCCCCTCGCCGCGGGGTTTGTCGTACCGGTTCACTCATGACAAAACCCGCCAATTGATTATCAAGGAGCAATACATGAACTTTCCTCACCAAGTACCTTCAAAGATGCCTGTGCATCGTTACGCGCCATTTCATCCCGTAGATCTTGCAGATCGCACCTGGCCGAACAAGAAGATTACAAAGGCACCCAAGTGGTGTTCAGTTGATCTACGCGATGGAAATCAAGCACTGATTGATCCTATGGATACCCCGCGCAAGTTGGCGATGTTCAAGCTATTAGTTGAGATGGGTTACAAAGAAATCGAAGTCGGATTTCCTAGTGCGAGCCAGACAGATTTTGATTTTGTTCGCAAGATCATCGAAGAGAACTTGATCCCTGATGACGTGGTTATTCAAGTTTTAACGCAGGCTCGCGAGGCGTTGATTATTCGCACCTTTGAGGCAATAAAGGGTTCAAAGCAGGCGATTGTTCACCTATACAACTCGACATCTACTTTGCAGCGCAGGGTTGTGTTTGGACTTGATAAAGATGGCATCAAGAAGATCGCAACTGATGCCGCCCAGATTTGTTTAGATTTAATGGCGACAGTTCCTGAAACTAAGGTTTCTTTTGAGTACTCACCTGAGTCATACACGGGTACTGAGCTTGAGTTTGCTGTAGAGGTTTGTAACGCTGTTAATGATGTCTGGAAGCCAACCCCGCAGTGGAAGACCATTATGAACCTTCCAGCAACTGTGGAGCTTGCGATGCCAAATGTCTACGCAGATTCAATCGAGTGGATGTGCCGCAACTTAAACAATCGTGAAAATGTAATTGTTTCTCTACATCCTCACAATGACCGAGGTACCGGTGTCGCAGCGGCAGAGCTTGGTTATTTAGCTGGCGCAGATCGCATCGAAGGCACCTTGTTTGGCAATGGTGAACGTACCGGAAATGTTTGTCTTGTAACCCTTGGCCTTAATTTGGTTACACACGGCATTGATCCACATATTGATTTTTCCAATATCGATGAGGTTCGCCGCACAGTTGAATATGCAAACCAACTGCGCGTGCCTGAGCGTCATCCTTATGGTGGAGATCTTGTGTTCACAGCGTTCTCCGGTTCACACCAGGATGCAATTAAAAAGGGTTTTGATCACTTAGCTCGTGATGCAAAAGCTGCTGGTAAAGAGGTACGTGATCACACCTGGGCTATCCCTTATCTGCCTATTGACCCATTAGATATTGGTCGTTCATATGAAGCGGTTATTCGCGTGAACTCACAATCAGGCAAGGGTGGCGTTGCTTACTTGATGAAGAATGAACACCATCTTGATTTGCCGCGCCGTTTGCAGATTGAGTTTTCTAAGAATGTTCAGGCAAAGACCGATGCCGAAGGTGGCGAGGTAAGTTCTGAAGATCTATGGAACATCTTTGAGGATGAGTACCTTCCAACTGATGGTGCCCCATGGGGACGTTTCCGCCTAAAGGGATTGTCACAAAGCTCAGTTCTTGGTGAAGATGTTTATCTAACAGTTTCATTAACTGATCGTGGTCAGTTGCATGAACTCAAGGGACAAGGCAACGGACCAATCGCCGCATTTTGTAACATCTTGCAGGCTTATGGTGTCGATGTTCGAGTGCTTGATTACTTTGAACATGCGTTATCAGCTGGTGGAGATGCATCGGCTGCTGCCTATCTTGAGTGTGCGATCGAGGGCGATGTCTTCTGGGGTGTCGGAATTGATCCAAACACCACCACCGCTGCGCTAAAGGCTGTCGTGTCTGCGATAAACCGCGCAATTCGCTAGTCCACGCACTACCTTTACCCGTATGAGTTTGTACCGGGATGAGGCCATCGTCCTGCGCACCCAAAAATTAGGTGAAGCCGATCGCATCATCACCATGTTGACACGTGATCATGGGCGTATTCGTGGCGTTGCCAAGGGTGTGCGCCGTACAAAATCAAAGTTTGGTGCTCGTCTTGAGCCTGGTAGCCATGTTGATATCCAGCTGTACACCGGAAAAACCTTTGACACCGTTACTCAAGTTGAAGCGTTGATGAATTACGGAGAAGCGTTAACCGAGGATTACCAGCGCTGGACAATCGCCGCTGCAATTCTTGAGGCAGCAGAGCGTTTTACTAGCCAAGAAAATGAACCGGCTCTGCAGGAGTTTCAACTAGTAGTCGGTGGGATGAAGGCTTTAGCTGAAAATCGCTACGAACCTTTACTAATTCTCGATGCATTCTTATTGCGATCACTAGCTGTTGCTGGATATGCACCTTCGATGACGATCTGCTCTCGATGTGAAAAGCCTGGTCCACATAGATACTTTTCATTAGTTGGTGGCGGATCGGTATGTGCAGATTGCAGGCCATCAGCATGTGCAACACCAGCACCTGAAACCCTCGAGCTGATGGGTGCATTACTTAGTAGTGACTGGGATAAAGCCACAGCTAGCGAGGGAAAGTTTCGTCGTGAGGCTAGTGGTTTGATCGCCGCTTATTTACAATGGCATCTTGAGCGCGGATTGCGTTCATTACCAATGGTGGAGCGGGTATGACAATCAAGATTCCTCATCACGTTGCAATCGTGATGGATGGCAATGGTCGTTGGGCTCAGCAACGAGGATTACCGCGAACCGCAGGCCATGAAGCAGGCGAAGCGGCGCTCTTTGATGTTGTTGAAGGCGCAATCGAATATGGCGTGAAAGAGATTAGCGCCTATGCATTTTCAACTGAAAACTGGCGACGCTCACCAGATGAAGTTAAGTTTTTGATGGGCTTTAACCGCGACGTAATTCGCAGACGTCGAGATCAGATGAATGAGATGGGTGTTCGCATTCGCTGGGTTGGTCGCCCAAAACGTTTGTGGAGCACCGTTATCAGAGAACTCGAAGAGGCAGAAGAACTCACTAAGAAAAACAAAACCTTAACTTTAAACATGTGTGTTAACTATGGCGGCCGTTCTGAAATCGTTGATGCCGCCACTGAACTTGCTCGTGATGTTAAGCGGGGAAAGATTAAAGCCGATGCAATTACTGAAAAGGTATTTGCTAAGTACCTTGATTCTCCACAGATGAGTGATGTCGATCTATTTCTTCGTTCATCGGGGGAGCAGCGCACCAGTAACTTCTTGCCATGGCAAAGTGTTTACGCCGAATTTGTCTTTATGGATGTGTTGTGGCCAGATGTCACTCGCAAAACTTTGTGGAAAGCAATCGAGGAGTACTCCGCTAGAGATAGAAGATTCGGAAAAGCCTAGTTTTAACACTTGGAGCAGATACCGAAGATTTCGGCGGTATGCCCAACATCCCTAAATCCATGTTCATCAGCCATGCTCTTGGCCCATTTTTCAATAGCGCCACCTTCAATTTCAACGGTATCGCCACAACTCTTGCACACTAAGTGGTGATGGTGGGTGTCACCGCACAAGCGGTAAATGGCTTCACCATCTTCGCGGCGCAGCAGATCTACGATCTTGTCATCAACCAATGACTGCAATGCGCGATACACCGTTGTTAAGCCGATTCCGTCGCCTTCTCTGCGCAGGATTTGATGAAGCTCTTGAGCACTTGCAAACCCGCCTGTGCGCTCAAGAACTGCAATTAATTTGAGGTCAGATTTATTCATTCTTTGAGTGCTGATGTCCATCTTCTTTATCTACATTCTCTTTGTGTTCACCTTCATGTTGATGCCCATCTTCCTTATGTACATCTTCATGGTGAACATCTTGTCCTGAACCATGAGAGTGAGCATCACCTGAATGTAGGTATGCAACCACAGCCCACATGATTAAAACTCCTGAAATCGTTGCAACCATGGTCCAACGTGATGAATGGCGTGAATGCGCTTCAGGCAAGATATGTGCAGTTGCTAGATAAATAACAATTCCAGAGA
>CALMBJ010000069.1 GCA_937860175.1 uncultured Actinomycetes bacterium | reverse complement strand
AGAGAAGATCTCGCTAGTTGCCGCGTATTCGATCATCTGTCCTGGGCCACCATCTGAAAGGAAGAAGGCTGTGTAATCAGATACACGAGCAGCTTGCTGCATGTTGTGCGTGACGATAACAATTGTCATGGTCTCCGATAGCTCGCGAATTGTGTCTTCAATTCGCAGAGTTGATCCTGGATCCAGCGCCGAACATGGCTCATCCATCAGCAAAACTTGTGGACTTACTGCAAGTGCGCGTGCGATACATAAACGCTGCTGCTGACCACCTGAAAGTGATCCACCATGAGCTGACAGGCGATCCTTAACCTCATTCCAGAGCCCTGCACGTACTAAGCACTCTTCCAGTAACTCATCCTTATTGCTTACCTTGGTCTGAGATAACTTGAGTCCAGATAAAACATTTTCGCCAATACTCATTGATGGGAATGGATTTGGCTTTTGAAAAACCATGCCAATTTGCAAGCGAATCTTTGTTACATCGGTGCCTGGTTGATAAACATCTTTTCCATCAAGCAAAACTTGGCCGGCCATCGCAGCGCCAGGAATAAACTCATGCATTCTGTTGATGGTGCGAATAAATGTTGACTTACCGCAACCCGATGGACCAATCAACGCAGTTACGGTTCCAGCAGCAAAATCTAAGTTGATGTCAGAGAGAACATGGTGCTTTCCAAACCATGCATGTACACCGCGAGTTTCAAGACCTGTACCTAGAGAAGCGTTGCCAGGTGATTTCACCTTAGCTGCTGCTACCTCTGCCAGCGATGATGGGCGTACGCCTGCATCCATTTTCTTCTCACTTTCTGGTGTATTTATCACTTTGAAACCTTCTTCGTACCTAAGTAACGAGCCATAGTAAAGAGAATGAGAACTAATCCAACCAAGACAAGTAGACCAGCCCATGCTCGTGTTAACGCCTCGGGTGATCCAGAATTGAAAGACTTCCAGATGTAGTAAGGCAATGAACCTAATGGACCGCTAAATGGATTTGGATTTACCTTGTCGCCACCACCTGTGAGCAAAAGCAAAGGTGCTGTTTCGCCGGCAATTCTGGCGACACCCAAAATCACCGCCGTAACTAAGCCGCTCTTTGCTGCAGGCAAAACAATCATGGCAACTGTGCGCCACTGTGTGCCGCCTAATGCAACACCCGCTTCACGTAGATCATTCGGAATCAGGTTAAGTACTTCCTCTGAAGTTCTTGCGATCGTTGGGATCATCAAAATCGTTAAAGCAAGCGCACCCATTAACCCTGAAAAAGACTTAGTGATTGGATACAAAATCGCAGAGAGAATAAACAAGCCCGCCACAATTGATGGAACACCGCTCATTGCTTGAACAAGGAATCTAATTGGCGCGGTGAATCTTCCCTTGATCTCAGTCAGATACAGCGCCGTCAAGATTCCAATCGGAACACTCATGATCAGTGCCAGTGTGACCAGCATTAAAGTTCCGGTGATTGCGTGTAGCAAACCACCATTGGAAAGCGGATCAGTTGTAGTTGCTTGCGACATATCTGAAACAAATAGGTTAAGCGAGATACCAGGTAAGCCCTTTTGTACGACTGTAAACAAAATACTTGCAATTGGAATAACGGTGACAATGGCACCTAATGCAACTAATGAGTTAACAACGGCATCTTTGGCTGCAGCGCTTCCCAACTTTAAGCCCTTAATCGATGCTGTAAAAAGCATGTAAGCAATAAAGAAAACGATGAAAAGGGCGAGCTTTCCCTTCATCTCAGTTAAAGCAACAACAAGATATGAAGCTAGCAAAGCAAGCAGGAAGATTGAAAGGTCGATGAGACGCTCTCTCTTCGTCGCCTTCCAAGGCTTGATTGGGGTTGGAATAGTTGTCATCGCCCTGATTTTCCTGTCGTCTTAACGATTACGTTTGCTATCGCATTTACAAGCAGCGTCAGCAAGAAGAGAATCAAGCCTGCCGCCATAAGCGCTTTGATCTCATAAGGATTTGCCTCACCGAACTTCAAGATAATCAAGGAAGCGACATTTCCACCGGCACCAAGCAGAACCTGCCAATTGACCTGGAAAACAATGTTGAGAACGGTAAACACCGCAACTGTTTCTCCCATGGCTCGACCAAGACCAAGCATCGCTCCACCGATAACGCCATTTCTTCCGTGTGGAATTACAACCGACTTAATCATCGCCCAACGTGTTGCACCTAATGCATAAGCGGCTTGAATGCGATCAAGAGGTGCTTGAGAAAAAACTTCACGTGAAACCGAGGTAATAATCGGAATAATCATGATCGCCAGAACCACACCTGCAACAAATGGCGAACGTGTGTACACAGGAACTTGAAGATCAAAGATTGGAATCCAGCCTAGATACTTGTGAATCAACTTCGCCCAATATTCAGCGGTTGGCATCAAAACCAGGAAGCCCCAGATACCAAAGAGAATCGAGGGAAATGCAGCCATCATGTCGATGATTGCAATCAAGAAACGCTTGAGGCGATCAGGTGCGTAAAAGTTCAAAAAGAGCGCGGAAAACACCGAGATTGGAAGTGCGATAACAACCGCAACCAATGCACAAAGGATGGTTCCCACAAGCATGGCTGCCAAACCAAAGTTACTGTCAATGACATTTGCATTCTCATCGACGGTGACAGACCAATCAGAGTTGGTAATAAAGCCAAAGCCCTCTTGAACGAGTACCTCAAAGCCTCGGTAACCTAAGAAAACAGCGATTAGCCCCAAGATCAATAGAGAAGATAAACCGCCTGCTGTAACTAAGCCTCGGAAAACCTTGTCAGAAGGTCTTGGTTCAGTAGTTATTTCGCGAGGTGCTGGTGGAACAATTGTTGTCAATTTACTTACGCGTACTTTCCTGTTACCAAGTAATACACCCGGCGCGAAACAGATACAGCATGATCTGCATATCGCTCGTAGTAGCGTCCCAGAAGTGTTAGATCAATTGCGCTTTCAACGCCATGCTTCCAGTTTGGATCTACAAGTGTTCCAATGAGTTGACGGTGAAGCTTGTCCATCTCGTCATCATCTTTTTCCACTTGCAGAGCAACTTCAGTATCGCGAGATGCAATAACCGAACCAGTCTTGCGCGCAATCTTTTCTGCAGCCTCGCCCATTTGCTTGAAGCTTGCAGTGAGTTCTGCTGGGATCGCAGCATCTGGATGGCGAAGACGGGTAATTTTTGCAACGTGGTGGGACATATCTCCCATACGCTCAAGGTCGGCGCTCATGCGTAGCGCAGTAACTAGCGCGCGCAGATCAGATGCAACTGGTTGCTGACGAGCAATGATGTCGATGATGCGTGCATCAAGTGCATGCTGGAAATCATCAATTGTGTCATCAGATGCGATTACCTCTTCAGCAAGCTTGAGGTCGCAATTGAGAATTGATTCAGTCGCCTTTGAGATTGATACCGCCACCATTTCGGTGAGGTCCATGAGGGACTGAGAGACGCCATCGAGTTCATCTTGAAATACAGATCTAATAAGAGCCATGGGCCGAACCTATGTTGCACGCATGAATGGACTCTGTCGTGAAAGTGAACGCAGGGTTAACTGGGGTAGCCAGGCTATAGAGTTAGGAGGGTGAAGTTCCTTCGCAAGGATATCGAGGCGCAAGATCAGCGCCTGCTGCCTGCAATGCTGATCGATACCCTGTCACAGATCGATGGCGAGGCCATAGTCCTGGCCCATGGCGAAGTGCCCATCTTTGTAACACCTGGAATTGAACAAATCGGTCTCCTTAAGGATGGCAAGGTTCAAAGCGCAGAGCTCTTGGCAACGGTTCGAGTCGTTCGCCGTAAACATTCACGCCAAATGGGACAGATTGAGATTCCCCGTGGCCCCATCGGTGAGGGGCGACATGAGTTAACGGTCAATGTCATTCCATTGACTGAAGATGACTTAGTACTTGTGCTGCTCAGTGATGAGAGCGAAGCGCAACGTGTACATGAGGTGAGGCGAGACTTTGTTGCCAATATTTCTCATGAGTTAAAGACACCCATTGGTGCGCTTTCACTTTTGAGTGAAGCGGTGCTCGGCGCAAAGAATGATCCAGAGGCTGTCGAAAAGTTTGCTACCCGCATGCAAACAGAATCCAAACGATTAACAGATTTGGTTCAAGAGATTATTAATCTTTCAAGACTGCAGGACTCTGACCCACTTTCTGTTCCAAGTGAACTGCATGTGCAGGATCTGATCAGTGAAGCAATAGATCAAACACAAGTGACTGCAGATAGTCGACAGATTGTTGTCTCTAACTCAAACAATGTTGATGGATTGATTTTGGGCGATCGCGAACAGTTAATCATGGCAATCCAAAATTTAATTGAGAACGCAATCAACTACTCCCCCGAAGGAACAAAGGTCACGGTGACCTCAAAGTCTGAGGGCGGAATTATTGATATCTCAGTTACAGACCAAGGTATTGGAATCCCTGATGCAGACCTTGATCGTATTTTTGAGCGTTTCTACAGAGTAGATCCTGCTCGATCAAGATTGACAGGTGGAACTGGTTTGGGACTTTCAATCGTCAAGCACGTTGCCCTTAAGCATGGCGGCGAGGTAAAGGTTTGGTCCGCAGAAAATGTTGGTAGTACCTTTTCGCTAAGACTTCCTATTTACTCAGCAACGGAAGAGAGCGCCTAATGACAAAGATTCTTATTGTTGAAGATGAGGTTTCATTCTCCGAGGCCTTGGCCTTCTTGCTTGGTAAAGAGGGGTTTGAGGTATCGGTTGCAGAAGATGGAAAGCAGGCAGTTGATAAGTTCAATAAAGAGGGTGCGGATTTAATTCTTCTTGATCTCATGATTCCTGTTATCTCTGGGATCGAGGTTTGCAGAACGATTAGAACAACTTCGCAAGTGCCAATCATCATGCTCACCGCGAAGGATGCTGAGATAGACAAGGTAGTTGGACTTGAACTCGGAGCCGATGATTATGTAACCAAGCCTTACTCATCTCGAGAGCTCATCGCCAGAATCAAGGCGGTGCTTCGTCGCGGCAATATGGATGATTCACTTGATGGCGAAGGTGGAATTCATGTTGTGGCAGGGATCAAGTTAGATACTGGAAAGCACCAAGTAACGATTAATGGTCAGCTTGTTTCCTTGCCACTGAAAGAGTTTGAATTACTGGAGTTCCTGATGCGCAACGCTGGCCGAGTGCTGACACGTTCACAACTTATTGATCGTGTATGGGGCGGAGATTATTACGGTGACACAAAAACTTTAGATGTTCACATTAAGCGGCTGCGCGCAAAGATTGAGGCAGATCCAGCTAACCCAACTTTGATTCAAACAATTCGTGGCTTGGGCTATAAGTTAGAAAACGCTTAGGCCTTACTCTTTCGAATCATCCGCTGGTAATACATGCCGGGTTTTCGACTGCTTTCCGTATCCTTGCACTAC
>CALMBJ010000068.1 GCA_937860175.1 uncultured Actinomycetes bacterium | reverse complement strand
TTTTGCAGTCATTGGTTCAATCACGGCCGCAACAACAATCTACTTACTTATCGATCGTCAGCTAACTCAAGATGTGAAGAAGCGACGCGAACTCATAGAAGCAGAGTTTCCTGCCGTCGTTGAGATGTTGACCCTAGCTATCGCAGCTGGCGAAACACCTATGAGTGCGATGCTTCGCGTAGCCAATACCGCCAATGGAGCGATTGCTCATGAGTTTGCGATTGTTGTTGCGGGCGTGCGTTCTGGCGCACCTTTACATGAATCCTTGGATGCGATGGGCCGCCGAGTGAAATCGGTGATGATTAGAAGATTTGTTGATGCCCTTGTCACCGCAACGTTGCGTGGTGCACCGCTTGTAGAGGTTCTATCCCGCCACGCAGTTGAAGCACGTGGCAATCAGAGAAATCGAGTGATGGGAGCGGCAGGTAAAGCTGAAATATCTATGATGATTCCAGTTGTGTTCCTTATCCTGCCGATCTCCATTCTCTTTGCACTGTGGCCTTCACTTGCAAATTTAAATCTCTTTGCATCTTAGGCGGCGCTTTCCTCGCGCTCATCCTTTGCGAGGTTGAGTTCAATTAACTCACCTTGTGCGTTGCGTGCAGCAACCTCTTTCAAAGATGGTCGTCCAGCTTTGCGCTTCTTGGCAATAATGCGGCCATCCTCAAATAGCTCGCCTCCCCACACACCTGCTGGCTCTTGGCGCGATAACGCACCCTCAAGGCACTGTGCACGCACGGGGCATTCACCGCAGAGCGACTTTGCCTCTGCAACCTGCAGCTCATCCTCGGAAAAGTAGAGTTCAGGATCTGCTGTGTGGCATGGCAAGTTAAATGATGATCCATCGCTGTGTGTGCCCGTTACGGCATCCAAACCGATCTTCTCATCTGCCCAGCCTGGTACTAGTAGTTCGCTGAAGAGAACGCTCATGTTCTCACCTCTTCTTTCTGTTTGATATTGCTTCGGTCTCTTTTGGTTGTCTTTGGTTTTCTGGAGTGAAGTTTGTTTTGTAAAAACAAAAAGGGCTCCGAATCCTTTTGGATTCGAGGCCCTTGGCTTCTAGTTCTAAATCGAATTATTCGATTGAACCACCAATGGCCTCATATCCGGCATAAAAAGCTGCGTAAAACGCTGGCTTTGCGGTATGCCAAGTAGAAGGCTTATTGGTTGTATGAGCAGAAGGAGTCGCAGCAGAACGCAAAGCGTTTGCTGATACGAATGATGCGTTAGACATATTCGTTTCCTTTCGACTCGTTTCATCTTCGCCATGAAGTTGAAGCCCTAAGGGTAAAGCATGGGTGTTGTTACTGGCAAGGTAATTAATTCCCCGCGTAAATGAGGGTAAATCAGCTATACGGGGCCTGGTTTTCAGGGTTAGTTAGCTAGCCCAGCCTCGGCTAAAAAGCGTGATGCTTTGCCGCGATAGCTCAGGCGAAGATCTGATTTGGCTCGAGTGATTCCAACATAGAACAAGCGGCGCTCTTCATCAATAGATGCTTGATCACCTGTGGTGCTGTTGTTTTCAAGGGGTAGAACGCCATCGCTTACACCCATCAAAAACACGCGTTCCCATTCAAGACCCTTGGCTGCATGCAAAGTTGCAAGGGTTGTCACTGGCATTGTTCTGTCTCTTATACACATCTCCGAGCCCACG
>CALMBJ010000067.1 GCA_937860175.1 uncultured Actinomycetes bacterium | reverse complement strand
CGAGATTTCTGCCTGTCTCGTGGGCTCGGAGATGTGTATAAGAGACAGGGATCAAGGTGGGTGCTGTGTACAAAATAGTTACGCCATACTTTTCAACTAATTCAAAGATGCGCCCCTTATGCGGTGTATCAGGTGTTCCCTCATACATCACCTGCGTTGCACCATTCATTAATGGGCCATAAACAATGTAACTATGGCCAGTAATCCAACCAACATCTGCGGTGCACCAGTAGACATCTGTTTCTGGCTTGATATCAAAGACAACCCGATGGGTATAAGCAGCCTGGGTTAAGTACCCACCTGTTGTATGAAAGATTCCCTTTGGCTTTGCGGTGGTTCCAGATGTGTACAAAATGAATAATGGATGCTCAGAATCAAAGCCTTGCGCTGTGTGTTCAGCTGATTGACGATCGACAATATCGTGCCACCAGATATCTGTTGCAGCATTCCATGCAGTCTCTTGCTTGGTGCGTTGAACAACTAAAACCTTCTTAACATTGTGCTGGCCCTTAAGCGCTTCATCAACAGCAGGCTTTAGTGCAAAGGCTGCACCCTTTCTAAAGCCACCATCTGCGGTAATCACCAACTGTGCATCTGCATCTTGAATACGCGATAACAGGGCATCTGCAGAAAATCCACCAAAGACAACGGAGTGCGCTGCACCGATTCGAGCACATGCCAACATTGCAATCGCGGCCTCTGGAATCATTGGCATATAAATCGCAACACGATCTTTAGCCTGAATTCCTAATTCGATTAGCGCATTTGCAGTTTTCTTAACCTCAGTTAGTAACTGCGCGTAAGTAATTGTTCGGGTATCGCCAGGTTCACCTTCAAAGTGAAAAGCAACTCGATCACCACGACCTTCAAGAACATGTCGATCTAGAGCATTAAATGAAGCATTGATCTTGCCGCCAACAAACCATTGTGCATATGGAGCATCCCATTGCAGAGTTTGGGTCCAGGGAGTTTCCCAACTCAGCGCCTTTGCTTGTTCATCCCAGAAGGCCAACCGATCCTTTTCAGCTAGATCATAAAGAGCAGCTGTGGCATTTGCTTGCGCCGCAAACTCGGCGCTAGGAGGAAATAAGCGATCCTCACTCAGCAAGTTCTCTAGGGATTCATGATCTTGGCTCATAGCGCTAGAGGTTACCTGCTGATGATTGTTATCAACAGCGAATTGGCGATGAAATTTTTATTCATGGGCGGCATTGAAGATGCCCCAACTGAAAGGAGACACAATGCTGACCTCATTTATTCTGGCGCTCATAAAGCTATTGAGTAACCCGGTGTTAGTGGCGGCCCTGGCTAAGTTCTTAGCCAACGCCCTAAAAACGGTGAGTTAACTCGGTGAATTCCACGCATAAAGACCCTCCCATTAACGCTGCGGAGGGTCTTTTTGTGCCATTAGGGCGAAGGTGAGAGGATTGGTCGTAAGCCTCTAGACGACTCAACGAAGCGCTCAGTCTAAAGATTTACAACGAGCAAATAGGAGTCACACTATGCCAATTGCAACCCCCGAAATTTATGCTGACATGTTGGATCGCGCCAAAAAAGGTGCCTTCGCATATCCAGCGATCAATGTTTCATCATCACAAACCCTGACAGCTGCTATTCGTGGTTTCGCCGAAGCAGAGTCAGATGGAATTATTCAATTCTCATGGGGTGGCGCAGAGTACGCATCTGGTTCAACAGTAAAGAACATGGTTGATGGTGCAGTTGCGCTCGCAGAGTACGCACATGTTGTTGCAAAGAACTACAAGGTAAACATTGGAATTCACACAGATCACTGCCCAGCTGAAAAGCTAGATGGCTTCATGCGTCCACTTCTTGCATTTGGCGCAGATCGCATCAAGTCAGGTAAGGCTCCATTGTTCAACTCACATATGTGGGATGGATCAGCGGTAGATATGAATGAGAACATGAAGGTCGCTAAGGAAATGTTGGCGATGTCTGTTGCGGCAAAGACAATTCTTGAAATCGAAATCGGTGTTGTTGGCGGAGAAGAAGATGGAATTGAAGCCAAGCACGATGCAAAGCTTTATTCGACTCCAGAAGATGCACTCATGACTATTGAAACCCTTGGAACAGATGCAAATGCTCGCTACATGGTTGCAGCAACATTTGGAAATGTTCACGGCGTTTACAAGCCAGGAAATGTTGTCTTGCAGCCAAAGATCCTTGCAACCTTGCAAGAGGCGGTTTCTGCAAAGCTTGGTCTTCCAGCAGGAAGCAAGCCAATGGATTTGGTATTCCACGGTGGTTCTGGCTCACTTTTGTCAGAGATCCGTGAATCACTTGATTACGGTGTAATCAAGATGAATGTTGATACAGATACTCAGTATGCATTTACACGTCCAGTTGTTGATCACATGCTCAAGAACTACGACGGCGTGCTTAAGATCGATGGCGAAGTTGGAAACAAGAAGGCTTACGATCCACGCGCTTGGGGCAAGCTTGCTGAAGCGGGAATGGCTGCTCGTGTAGTCCGTGCCTGCGAAGATCTACGTTCAAACGGAACTACTTCACTAAAGTAATTAACAACTAGTCGGAAAGGCTTTATCCATGCCTGCATTGGTATTACTAGGCGCTCAGTGGGGCGATGAAGGCAAGGGTAAAGCTACCGACCTGTTGGGCGATCGCGTTGATTACGTAGTTCGCTACCAAGGTGGTAACAACGCAGGTCACACCGTTGTAATCGGTGATCAAAAGTATGCACTTCACCTGCTGCCATCAGGAATTCTTTCACCTAATGTGATTCCGGTAATCGGCAATGGTGTTGTAATTGATCCAAGTGTTTTACTTGAAGAGATCCGTGGCTTAAATGAACGCGGTATCGACACAAGCAAGTTGCTGATTTCAACTAATGCTCACTTAATTACTCCTTATCACCGCACCATCGACAAGGTTTCAGAGCGTTTCTTAGGTAAGTCAAAGATTGGTACAACTGGCCGCGGAATTGGACCAGCGTATGCAGACAAGATCAACCGAATCGGAATCCGTGTGCAGGATCTATTTGATCCATCAATTCTTCGCCAGAAGCTCGAAGGTGCGCTACGCGATAAGAATCAGATTCTTATTAAGGTTTTCAACCGTAAGAACATCGAAGTTGATGAGGTTCTTGAAGAGTATTTGAAGTACGCAGATATCTTGCGTCCATATGTTGCAGATACTGTTTTGATTTTAGATGAAGCGCTCAAAGCTGGAAAGCGAGTACTTCTAGAAGGATCACAAGGAACACTGCTCGATGTTGATCACGGAACATATCCATTTGTAACTTCAAGTAATCCAACTGCAGGTGGTGCTTGCACCGGTTCAGGTATTGGACCAACAAAGATCGACAGTGTTATTGGAATTGTGAAGGCTTACACAACTCGTGTGGGTAGCGGGCCTTTCCCTACAGAGCTATTTGATGAGGATGGCGAGGCGCTTCGCCGCATTGGTGGCGAAATCGGCGTAACTACAGGCCGCGCACGTCGTTGTGGCTGGTATGACGCGCCAATCGCTCGTTATGCGGTGCGCGTCAATGGTCTAACTGATTTCTTCCTGACCAAGCTAGATGTACTAACTGGCTGGGAAAAGATTCCAGTTTGTGTTGCATACGAGATCGATGGAAAGCGGGTTGAAGAGTTACCTGCTTCGCAAACAGATTTCCACCACGCAAAGCCAATCTACGAGTACTTGGCTGGCTGGACTGAGGATATTTCAGGTGCGCGCAAGCTCTCTGACCTTCCAAAGAACGCTCAAGATTATGTTGCATTCCTTGAAAAGATCTCGGGTGCACCAATGAGCGCAATCGGTGTAGGCCCAGGGCGAGATCAAACAATCGTTGTAAAGGATTTTATTTAATGAGTTTGCTCGCAGATCGCTACGCATCGGCTGCGATGCGCGAAATCTTTTCGCCAGAGGCAAAGATTGTCCTAGAACGTAAGTTATGGATTGCGGTTATGCGAGCTCAATCAGAGCTTGGACATCTCATTAACAAAGATGTAATTACAGATTACGAAAATGTAATTACAAAGGTTGATCTTGCATCAATCGATAAGCGCGAAAAAGTTACTCGCCACGATGTGAAGGCTCGCATTGAAGAGTTCAATGCTTTGGCTGGGCACGAGGCGATTCACGCCGGAATGACAAGCCGCGATGTAACTGAAAACATCGAAGCGCTGCAGATTCGTAATGGTTTAGATGTGGCGCACACCAAGGTTGTGGCACTTCTTGCACGTCTTGCAGAGGCCGCTGTTAAGTACGCAGATCAACCGATTGCTGGTCGATCACACAATGTTCCTGCACAGGTGACAACACTAGGAAAGCGTTTTGCAACCATTGCCGAAGAGCTTCTCTTTGCTTATGAGCGTTTAACCGCACTTCAAGAGCGTTATCCAATGCGTGGCATTAAGGGCCCAGTCGGAACAGCCCAAGATTCCATAGATTTATTAGGTAGTTCAGCGGCCCACCAAGCCCTAGAGCAGGCAATTGCAAAGGAGCTTGGCTTTAGCAATCTGCTTGATTCAACTGGTCAGATTTATCCACGTTCCCTTGATTACGATGTTTTAACCACCTTAGTTCAACTGGCATCAGCCCCATCTAACTTGGCTACTGCAATTCGCTTAATGGCTGGTGCTGAATTAGTAACTGAAGGTTTTAAAGCCGGACAAGTAGGCAGCAGCGCGATGCCACACAAGATGAACACCCGCTCCTGCGAACGAGTAAATGGTTTAGCGGTTGTTCTGCGTGGCTACGCATCGATGATCAGTGAACTTTCTGGTAATCAATGGAATGAAGGCGATGTTTCCTGCAGCGTTGTTCGTCGTGTTGCAATTGCAGATGCCTTCTATGCATTTGATGGATTAATGGAAACAATTTTGACGGTCTTAGATGAGTTTGGAACTTTTCCTGCATTGATAAGTGCAGAGCTAGAACGCCAACTACCTTTCCTTGCAACAACAAAGATTTTGATGGCAGCGGTTAAAGCTGGAGTCGGACGCGAAGTTGCACATGAAGCAATCAAAGAACATGCGGTTAAGGCAACAATTGCAACTCGCGAAGGTAAGGCAAATACTTTTTTTGATGAGTTAGCAGCAGATGATCGAATTCCATTAGATCGTTCAGCGCTGGATCAATTAATTGGCAAGCCTTTAGATTTTGCAGGAGATGCCGGACAACAGATTAGCCGTGTTGTTGCACGAGTAAATCTGATCACCAATAAGTTTCAAGATGCTTCACAGTACTCAGCTGCAGCAATTCGTTAATCGAGTTTAATTGTGCGCGATCCTGTTGTTTTAGAGCAAGTAAAGAGCACTTTAAATGCACTCACCGTAAAGGCTCCAGGTCGTGCGATAGAGGTTCGAGTTCCACCATATGCGGCGGTTCAATGCGGTGAAGGTCCAACTCATACCCGTGGAACCCCGCCCAACACCATCGAGATGGATGCCCAGACCTGGCTAGCCCTGGCCTCTGGCGAGCTCTCCTGGGATCAAGCGGTGGCCAGCGGGGCGGTTCTCGCCTCTGGATCAAGGGCTGATCTGGCTCAATTCCTACCTCTTTAGCGGGTGGGATAGAGCTTTTTGAGAGAAAAGGCCGGTGGAAGGTAGTTGCTAAGCGCGATAACCTACCTCCCTGACGCATAGCAATTAGTGAAGGAGGTCGCCCATGGGTCGCGGCCGCGCAAAAGCAAAGCAAACTAAGGTTGCACGCGATTTGAAGTACAACGCGCAAGATATGGATCTCGATCGTCTTGCCAAAGAGCTTCATGGTGAACTTGATACAACCCCACGCAAGGATGATGATGATCCTTTTGCTGAGGGCAACTACATTCCACGTGCGTGAGACCTACACCGTACGTAGCTTCACTTCGGGTTTACGAACCTCTATCTGCATTTGATCCCGCCGATCGTTTACGTTGGCAGAGTTTAGAGATTGATCCCTTTTCATTTAATAAAGAGGAAGAGCTAGCGTTACATCGCGTTGTTCAACCTGAACCACCAGCTGGCCGACCAGATGGAGTTCACATCCTTGATCGCGATGGAGTTCGTTACGTTGCACCGTGGGCAACCGCTACACGTTGTTGGGCAGCACTTGATAACTTTAAGGACTCACTTCCAAGCACGGTAGTTCCATACTTTGTTTCACCTGCAATGGAAGAGGTAATTACTGCAGGTGTTGATCTGCTTGAAGATAAAGTCCCACACATTTTAAATGAGACATGGATTATTCCTCCGCGTTGGTTTATTTTGTTTTCACCTGAGGAACGAGTTCGCGGTACAGGTGCAGATGGTTTGTACTCGCGCGCATTGACCAATATCGCAAATGCAAAGCAGCGCTGCGATGGCGCACACGATGCGGTTGTTAACGCTTTTGGCGAAGGACCCGTTGAGCAAGAGTTAGAAAACCTTCTTGCATGGCTAGAAATGTTTCATCCAGAATCATTGGTAGAGCTAGATTACGGTGGCTTAGCAAATTACATGGATAGAGCGTTACGTGATTCTGGTGAAGAAGGTCTTGAATCAGATTCATCAATCGAAGATGTCACACACTCTGTTGAAGGACTTGCAGCCTCAGATGGAATGGCTGCGGGCATTGGTTACCAACGATTAATGTCTCGTTGGCGCTTAGTTCAAAGCTACGAGCAGGCCTCCTAGGTATTGCCACAGGCTCAATTACTCGCAATACTTCACCCCAATACAGCCCAAAACGGACAGGCCACAATGAAGGAGTCACCATGAACCGCATCCCTGATGCCGAAGTTCTCTTGACCCCTAAAGAGGTTGCACAACGTTTCCATGTAAATCCAAAGACGGTTACACGCTGGGCAAAAGCTGGAAAGTTAACTGCGATCCGCACATTAGGTGGACATCGCCGCTATCGCGAATCTGAAGTTCTTGAGAGATTACGCGAATACAAGGAATCAAGCTCTTAGCAGTAGGATTAACTCATGGCCGATAAGAATGATGACATGAAAGCAAGAATGCTTGCTGCCCTTGAAGCTAAGAAGAACAAGCCAGGTGCACCAGGTACTCAAAACCATTCTGAAACCGGATCAAAGATTCGCGGTGGACAACGTAGCGGTGGTGCACCACAGGTGCAGCGCAAGGCTGGTCCTTCAGGTTCAGGTTCTGCAGGCTAGCCACCTGCTTTGTAACTTCTCTCGAAGTTAATTGTTACAGCAAACCTCGGCGCTTTAACAGTGGTTCGATCTTTGAATCACGACCGCGGAAGTTGCGGAACATCTGCATCGAATCAATTGATCCACCACGTCCAAGAAGTGTGTTCTTAAAGTGCTCACCATTCTCGCGCTTTAATCCACCATTTTCTTTAAACCAATCAACGGTATCTGCATCCAATACCTCAGACCAGATGTAGCCGTAATACCCGGCAGCGTAACCACCAGCAAAGATGTGGCTGAAGTAAGTTGAACGGTAACGTGTTGGAACAGGTGAGAAATCAAGTCCGTAATCCTTGATCGCCTGCGCTTCAAAGGCTTCAACATCAGTGATCTTTGCCGCCTCTTCTACATTTAGTGAGTGCCAAGCAAGATCAAGAATTGCAGCAGCTAAGTAACTAGTTGTCGCGTGACCTTCATTAAAGGTGCTCGCCTCATCCAGGCTATCGATCCACTCCTGCGGCAACTTTTCACCTGTTTCATGGTGACGGGCGTAGTTTTCAACTACCTCAGGCCACAAGATCCACATCTCATTTACTTGTGAAGGGAACTCAACAAAGTCACGCTGCACACTTGTTCCAGATACACGTGGGTACTTAACCTGCGAAAGGAAGCCATGGATTGCATGTCCAAACTCGTGGAACAAGGTAGTTGTCTCGGCAAAGGTAAGCAGAGTTGGCTTTCCTGCTGGCGGCTTTGGAATATTCAAGTTGTTTACAACAACTGGTAGCTGATCAAACAGGAAGTTTTGATTAACCAAACTGTTCATCCATGCTCCACCACGCTTTGAATCACGTGTGTAGAAATCTCCAATAAAGAGACCAACCTTTGATCCATCTGCATTGTTTACTTCAAATGCTCGAGCTTCAGGATGGTAAGTAACTAAATCTGGACGCTCTTTAAATGTGATTCCAAACAATTTGTTTGCTGCAAAGAAGACACCATCATGAAGAACGCGCTCAAGCTCAAAGTAAGGACGCATCTTTGTTGTATCGATGTTGTACTTTTCTACACGTACCTTTTCTGTGTAGTAGCCCCAATCCCAACTTTCGATATCTGTTCCAGCGGATTTTTTAAGATCCTCTGCCTCAGCCTTGGCGTTTCGAGCAGCAGCAGGTGCAATCTTGCGAAGCATCGCATGCACATTGTCTGGATGCTCAGCGGTTTGTACTGCAATCACATGCTCAGCATGAGTTTCCTTGCCAAATAATCTTGCACGCTCTGCGCGCAGCTTTACCATCTTAAGCAGAACTGGCTTATTGTCATTCTCATTGGAACGGTTTGCCTTCAATAATGAAGCCTGCATAATCTTCTTACGAAGCTCGCGGTTAGTTAGCGAATCTAACTTTGGATTACCGGTGAAGTTCACCATTCCGATTAGCCACTTACCATCATGCCCGCGATCCTTGGCGGCAGCGGCAGCGGCCGCTATTTCATTCTCACTTAAGCCATCTAGCTCTTCAACGGTCTCAACCAAAACTGCGAGATCATTTGTATCTGCCAAGACATTTTTTGAGAACTGTGTTTGAAGAGATGAAAGCTCCTCATTTAGCTCCTTTAGGCGAGATCACTGGCTCTCAGTTAAGTGAGCACCTTTATGAATCAAGTCCTTGTAGTAACGCTCAAGCAACCAAGCATCTTCACTGTTTAGTCCCAAAGATTCACGAGCATCGTAGAGATCCTTAATGCGCTTAAAGAGCACAGGATTCAAGGCGATTGCATCTTGATGTGCAGCAAGCTTTGGTGCGATCTCTTGATCAATCGCATCAAGTGCGTCATTAGTATCACTTGAAGATTTGTTATAGAAAACGCGCAACATGCGCCCTAAGTACTGTCCGCTCTTTTCCAGAGCAACGATTGTGTTTTCAAATGTTGCTGCACCTGGGGTATCAAGAATCGCCTGAACTTCAGCTAACTGCTCTGCACAGCCTTCGTAAAAGGCGGGCAGGTAGTGCTCCTCTGTGATCTGAGCAAATGGAGGCAGCTCATATTCAAGGGTGCTTCGTTGGGCAAATGGATTCGCGTTAGTCATAACGCGAAACCTATCAACTAAAGAGTGTTTTAACGAGGGCGACGACGACGTTGACTTGAGTTAGGACGTGGACGCTTTCCGCCGCTACGTACTGACTTTTCGACGATAGGCACAACATAAGGAATGCCTGATGGCTCCTGTGCACCCGTGATCTTCATTAGCTCTGTGCTCAGCGGTGTAACTCCAACAAACTTAGGGGTTACTCCTGCACGCTGTGTAAGACCACCGATCGACTTCTGCTGACGAGTAGTTGCAAGTGTTACAACTGTTCCCGCCTCACCCGCACGCGCTGTACGACCTGCACGGTGTAGGTAATCCTTGTGATCTGTTGGCGCATCAACATGCACAACAAGTGAGATTCCATCAACGTGAATTCCGCGGGCAGCGACATCTGTTGCAACTAGCGCAGCGTTTGGAGTCTCCTTAAAGAGCGCCAATGTGCGTGTACGAACAGCCTGTGACTTACCACCGTGCAGCGCACCAACTGGAACACCTGCATGAGCAAGCTTGTCAGCTAAACGATCTGCACCGCGCTGAGTCTTTACGAACAAGATTGTCTTACCGTTACGAGCTGCAACCTGGTTGGTAATGTCATCCTTGTCAGATGGGTTCATAACCAATACGTAGTGCTCCATTGTTGAAACAGATGCACGATCGTTTTGAAGTGAGTGAGTCTTAGGGTTCTTCAAGTACTGACGAACCAATGAGTCAACACCACGATCTAGCGTTGCAGAGAACAGCAGACGCTGACCATCAAGCTTGGCCTGATCAAGAATTTCCTTAACAACAGGCAAGAAGCCCATATCTGCCATCTGATCTGCTTCATCAAGAACGGTAATTTGTAGCTGATCTAGTTGGACCTCACCCTTGTTAAGTAGGTCGATCAAACGACCAGGTGTTGCAACCAAGATTGCTGTTCCGCGACGCATTGCAGTGATCTGCTTTGAGTACGACATTCCACCAGCAACAACAACTGATTCGTGACCAATTGAACGTGCAAGAGGCATCAAAACTTCATCAATCTGCTGCGCAAGTTCACGGGTTGGAGTCAAAACAAGTGCCAATGGCTTATGAGGCTTTGCAACCTTGCCATTTAGATTGTTAAGAAGTGCCAAACCAAATGCAAGTGTCTTTCCTGAACCAGTTTGTCCACGACCCAAGATGTCATGACCTGCAAGAGCATCTGGAAGTGTTGCAATCTGGATTGGGAATGGATTCATGATTCCCTGCTTGCTTAGCGCGTTTACGAGCGGCGCTGCAATACCGAGATCAGCAAATGTTGTTGTGATCTCAGTTAGGGGAGTTGCATCAACAAGGTTTGCATCTGCAAGGTTAGCTGAAATGTAGTTGTCATCTGCACCGAAATCGACGGCAGCATTTGAATGCGTCTTTGCTTGCTTCTTGAAATCATCACGAGCATAAGCTGGTGAATCATTGCGGCGATCGCGAACTGGACGCTCTGCGCGGAAGTTAGCTGCACGTGTATCTGGTGCAACGCTGCTCTTCTTTGGACGGGTTGGATCAAACTTTTCGCGCTTACGTGGATCAAAGTTTGGACGACCATCATCGGTGCGTGCAATCTTCGCCTTCGCAGCATCGCGACGTGTTGTTGGACGAGTGTCAGACTCTTTCTTGAAAGCTGGACGTTCTGGACGCTCTGCCTTCTTGTATGTCTTCTTAAACTCTGGACGTGAATCATCACGCTTAAAAGCTGGGCGTTCAGTGCGCTCTGCACGTGGTGCAGATTCGCGAACCTCGCGCTCCTTAACAAACTTCTTTGCACGAGAATCTGGACGTCGTGAATTTTCAATACGTGCCTTGCGCTCTTCAGGAGCCTCTGTCGGACGTGGCTTAGAAGCGGTTTGTTCTTGGTAACGCTTTGCACGCAACTTTGAACGCTCTACCAAGCGAACTTCCTTCTTTGAAACAGCAGATGTATCAACATCTGAATAACGACGAGTTGAAGGCTTGCCTGTTACAGGCTTTGCTGCTGCACCTTTACGTGCTGCCTTTTGTGCAGTTGTGTGACGCGCCTTTGGAGCTGCTTCTTTAAACTCTGCAGCTTTCTTTGTGCGCTTTGGCTTTCCTGCTGATGCTGCGCGACGAGCTTTTCCGGGCGCGCTAATACGTGGTTGTAGAGACATAGAAATGCATACCAATCGAGACGACAAGCGCGTCTCGGGTATAGCTCGCACATTTGGCGGCTAGGGCGAAAATAAGACTCGCATGTAGTGCTGCATGTGCAGCACTTGGGGGAAGTGCATTGATGCGGTCGCACCAACGGGTTAATTCTACCGTGGATTATTGAATGGAAAAACCAACCGGCAATTCAAGACGATTAGCTTCCAGTAACGCTGAATCAGTCAGAATTGCATGCGTAGAACCATCGGCAACGATGACTCCACCCTTCAAAATTACTGAGCGAGCACATAGTTCATAGGCATATGGAAGATCATGGGTAACCATCACCATCGTGATGTCCAATGAGCGCAAAATATCGGCTAATTCGCGACGGCTCGCAGGATCCAGGTTTGATGAAGGCTCATCTAAAACAAGGATTTCAGGCTTCATCGCAAGCACCGTTGCAACAGCTACACGTCGACGTTGTCCAAAGGAAAGGTGGTGTGGCGGGCGATCTTTGTACTCAGACATATGAACTAGCGCCAACGCCTCATCTACAGCTGCATCAAGTTCGGCGCCGCGAAGACCCATGTTGTAAGGCCCAAATGCAATATCTTCACCAACTGTTGGCATAAACAATTGATCATCAGGATCTTGAAATACAACACCCACCTTGCCGCGAATTCTGCGCAAGAGTTCTTTATCTTGGGTATCGATTACCTCGCCAGCAACGCTGACGCTGCCATGTTCTGCAGGATGAATTCCATTCATATGCATAACCAATGTGGTTTTTCCTGCACCGTTAGGACCCAGCAGCGCTACACGTTCTCCACGTTCAACCCGAAGGTTTACGCCAAAGAGGGCTTGATTGCCATCAGGATAGGCAAATGCCAACTCTTGAATCAAAAGGCTTGGAGCATTGGTCATCATTTATCCGATCACAGTTGTAGAGATAAGTATAGAAAGTGCAAAGAGCGGAAGCGCCATTCCTTGCAGCCACGCCTTCAAAGGTGCCGCCTTGGTGTAATCCTCCGGCAAATTACCGGTATATCCACGAGAGAGCATTGCAAGATGAACACGTTCACCACGTTCATATGAGCGAATAAAGAGAGCAGAAGCGGCGGTAGCTAACACCTTCCAATCCTTTAAGCCCGTAGCAATAAAGCCACGTGACTCTCTCGCAATTTTCATTCTATTCATCTCATCGCTGATGACATTTACATAGCGCAACATGAAGGTAGCGATCTGCACCATCAACTTAGGCAGGCGAAGCTTTTCAAGTCCGCGCAAAAGTTCGCGTGCCGTTGTCGTTGTTGAAAGCACCACGGCGCTTAGAACACCTAAGGTTCCCTTAAGAACAATTCCTGCCGCTGCCAAAAGGCTCTCGCGGTAAAGATTAAGCGGGCCTATTTCAAATCGCTCACCTGTTCCAAAAAAAGGCATCAGAATTGCAAAGAAGATAAATGGAATCTCAATCAGCGACCGCACAAGCAAAGTCGGTGTCGGAATCTTTGCAATCAAAGAAACGATGAAAATCGCCAAAAAGTAGGCGATAAATGCCTGCCATTGGGTAATCGGAGTTGAGACTGAGACGATGATGAAGGCCAGCACCGCCATGATCTTTACATGTGATGGCAGGCGATGAACTATCGAATGGCGATGAAGGTATAGGCGCTCACCAACATCATGTCCATGATGATGTTGGTGCTCTACCTCTGTCTTTACGACTTACTCTTTCCAAATCTACGCATGCCATAAAAGATGACAAATGAGACTGCAGCTGTTGTTGTCACGCCAATGACACCGGCAAGTGCGCCAGACAGACGCTCATTCTCGACGCCCGCAACACCATATTCAGCTAGTGGGCTATCTTTTAGCGGACTTTCTTCTGCTTTATCTAAGAAACCGATTTCGCCGGCAGCTTTTTCAAAGCCATCGGGGTGTGATGATGCGTAGAAAGAAACCCCAGCTGCAAGGAAAAGTGACAATACAAGGCCAGCAACGACTAATGGATTTTTCATGTTACGCCTTTCGAATCTCTAGTTGTTGTTTCGCGCCGCGATATCCGTACACCAGATCAGGACGGCTGGCTAAGACTGCAGTTACTGATAGCGCTGTAATGATGGCCTCGCCGATTCCAATAACAACATGCGCGCTCATCATTCCGGTAAATACTGCAGCAACCGAAATTGTTGCGGTTGCAC
Source organism: uncultured Actinomycetes bacterium (assembly GCA_937860175.1). Classification (GTDB taxonomy): domain Bacteria; phylum Actinomycetota; class Actinomycetes; order Nanopelagicales; family Nanopelagicaceae; genus Planktophila. Next base: position 10,026 of record CALMBJ010000067.1, on the reverse strand, counting down.
CGATTGCGTATTGAAATACAAAGCCAAGAACCGCAGCTGGAACAGATATAAATGCTGCCACAGCCGCTGCTGTTGTGATCGAAGATTTATTTTTTGGTAGCAACTTCTTTACTAAAACAAATACGCCGTATCCAACCCACACACCAATAATGGAGAGGTTAAAGACATTTAAACCTGCTGCAGTTAATCCACCATCTGCAAAGAGCAGGGCTTGCAACAACAACACAACGGTCAGCGCAAGGGTGGCTACATAGGGCCCCACTAAGACCGCGGCGAGAACACCACCAAAGAGGTGGCCACTTGTTCCAGCGGCTACAGGAAAGTTAAGCATCTGCACCGCGAAGATAAATGTTGCGGTTAGCCCTGCAAGGGGCGCGGTCTTCTCATCAAGAGATTTAGCTGCTCCTTTGAGACTTGCCCCAACTCCGACAGCGGCGAGAGCGGCAAAGGCGGTTGAGGTAGGGATATCAATAAATCCATCAGGAATATGCATGAGAGAAGGTTAATGCAAATGATTTGCATCTGCGACTTTCAGGCAGGTGAGCGTGGCCTAGGGTATGCCAATGCGTAAATTCCTGGTGCTGGTGATGATTGCTGGCCTACTAACGCCGCTTTCAGCCGCCGCCACGGGGTGCCGATGGGATCAATCAGCCGGGTGGATTGCCCGTGAGAATCAAAAAGCTGGCGACAAAAAGTGGAGCGAGGGAGTTCCACTGCGTTTCAGCGCTGACTTTTCGCGACGCAAAGATATTCCGCGACTTGAAGGGTATTTAAGTGCCGCCAGTGCTACCTGCGGAGAAAAGTTAACTCTCACAACAGTTGGTTCAAAGAAATTTACCGCATCTGTTTATCGAATGGGTTACTACAACAACACCGGCGCTCGCCTTGTAAAAACTTTAAAATCTCCAAAACATATTGCTATCGATGCAAAGACTCCGCCCGGTCAGTATCTAATTAAAATCTCAAACAGGTTAAGAGCTGCAACCTTTGTGCCATTTTTAGTTTATGGAGATTCGCAAAGTGATCTGACATTTATTTCATCGGTCTTAACCTGGCAAAGCTACAACCAATGGGGCGGCTGGTCTTTGTACAAAGGCCCCGATGGTAAACGTGAAACTATGGCAAAGAGCGTTACCTTTAACCGTCCATACGATGGCGATGGTTCAGGCCAGTTTAGATACATGGAACAGCCATTAGTAAACTTGATGGAACAACTTGGCCTAGATATCAACTACACAACTGATTTTGAAGTTGATCGAAACCCAGAAGTTTTTGATGCAACAAAAGGAATCATTGTTGGCGGTCACAGCGAGTACTGGACGCTTCAGATGCGCCAGCGCATCGAAGCAGCGGTTGCTAACGGAAAACATCTTTTAGTATTTGGTGGAAACACCGCGTACGCAATTACTGAAATTAATGGACGAGATATTTCAGGACGTAAACCATTTAGAGAGATCAATCAACCAGAATCAACCCTTCTTGGTTCTCAATACTTTGCACTTGCCATCAAAAAAGATCTCGTTTCAAATAATGTTTGGCCATTTTCTGTCTTGGGTCCAGATGCGGTAATTAAAGGTTTGTATGGATACGAAGCAGATACCGCGTTAGGAACTATTGGCCCAGGGGTTCAAGTCGTTGCGCGTTCTGCAATTAGCCCTACAGAAAAGGGATATGTTGCGATGTCCACTTATTACAACGCCCCTAGCGGTGCTTCGGTTTTGAATGTGGGTACAAATGGCTGGGTTTGTGCGATGAGTAACCGCTGCCCATGGGGCCACTCCTTTGATGCTTTTGCTCAGCAACAGCTCAATTTGGTCACTACTGAGGTGCTTATGGCGGCCAAAACTTCAAAATGGCCGGTGGCTCAGATTGATTTTCCCAGCCGCCCCTAACCAGATGCGTATAAGGTCTCATACATGAGTGAAGACGAAGGCATGGAAGAGCTCGTCACTGAAGAGATGCTCTGGGATCGAATTCCAGAGGTTGAAGGTGAAGAACGTGCCAGTACTTACTACGAATTAAGTGCGCGAATTTATGCACGTGGTCAATACGATGAAGCTTTAGCTCTTGCTGAAACCGCACGTGATATTTACTCACAACTGGGTGCATCGGTTTCTTCCGAAGGATTGGCGCAAGCGTATTCAGCGATTGGTTACAACTTAAATCAACTCAAGCGTATGGATGAAGCGGCAACGGCTATGAGCAAAGCTGTCGAAATCTTGCGTGAGAACAAATCACCTATTGCGCTCGAACTTGCCTGCACACTTGGTGAATGGTGGTACTCATCAAAGAATTATGACAAGGTAGTTGAAACAATGAATGAGTGTGCACAAGAGCACTTGGTTGACGGAAATGAAATTGGCGCAGCAAATGATTTACATCTAATCGGCTGTGCAGAACGTGAATTAAAGAATTACGAAAAAGCAATCGAGGCTTTTAAAGAGGCCCGTTCTCTCTTCAAGCGCAACAAAGAGGTAATTCATGTTGCTCGCTGTGATCAGAAGATGGCCTCCTGCCTCATTGAGTTAGGTGAAGGCGAACTTGCACTGGAGACCGCCCGCAAGGCTGTTGATGTATTTGAGACAGGACATGATCACCGCCGCGAGACCTTTGCATCCTTTGAGTTTGGCAAGGCGCAAATCTTGCTTGAAAAATATGATGAAGGGCTTGCAACACTAGAAAATGTATTGGCTGTTGTCAGCGAAGATGAACCAAAGGATTTTGAGTTCATCGTAGATATCGAATCTCGGATCGCAAAGATATTGCGCATGCAGGGACGCGTGGATGAAGCTGATGAGATTGAGCGACGTCTAAAGTCGGTTCAAGAGGCGTTGGAGGATGAACCTGAGCGTGATCTCCTCAATTAAAGGCAAAGATCAGCTCAGCATCACAATGGTGTGCCTTGGCAATATCTGTCGTTCACCTATGGCTGCTGCTGTCTTGGCCAACAAAAAGGCAGCTATTCAATCGCCGGTGATCTCTGTAGATAGCGCAGGAACAGGACCATGGCACATAGGTCAAGGTCCCCATCCATCCTCAAAAAAGATTTGGGAAAAAGCGGGATACAAGCATGAACACACCGCAAAGCAGTTTACGAGCAATGATTTCTATCTTCATGATTTGATTTTGGTAATGGATTCAAGCAATTACCACAACGTTGTTTCACTAGCTGAAAATGAAGAGCATCGTTCAAAGGTTTTCTACTTAAGAAGCTTTGATCCCGAATTAAAGGGTATCGATCCAAACTCCGCTGATTACTTTAAGTTAGAAGTACCAGATCCTTACAACCAAAGTGATGAAGCGTATGAAACAACCTTAGCTATGGTCGAACGTGCAGTAGATGGCTTAATCGCCGAATTAACCTCTTAACGAGGTAAGTGTTGCAAAGCCCAGTGATACATCGCAATTGCGCCTGCGGCTGAAGCGTTCATCGAACGTGTAGAACCATACTGATTGATCTCGTACAGAACCTCACACACAGCAATTCCCTCATCTGACATGCCAGCGCCTTCTTGGCCAAATAAAAGGACACAACTTTCTGGCAAGGTTGCAGACTCTAATTGCTTAGAACCCGGAACGTTATCAATTCCAATGATTGGTAAATCTTGTTCTTTGCAGTACTTGGCAAACTCTTCAATCGTTGGGTGATGCATAACCGTCAGATATCTATCAGTCACCATTGCACCACGTTTATTCCAGTCGCGCTTACCGACGATATGAACACCTGAAACATTAAAGGCGTTTGCAGTTCGAACGATTGATCCAATATTTAGATCATGCTGCCAATTCTCAATTGCAATCTGTAGTTTGTGGCGCTTGGTGTTCAAATCAGCAACAATCGCCTCGACCGTCCAATATCGATAGTGATCTAAGACATTTCTACGATCACCATTCAGCAATAGTTCAGGATCGTATTGATCTCCTGCTGGCCAAGGCTTTTCGTGAGGTCCAACACCTACAACAGGGAAAAATTCACCTGGGCCAATACTGGCGGGTGTAGTTGGAGAAGACATGTATGCACTCTAAACTGAATCCATGTCAGCTATCAACACAGTCTTTTATGTAATCCACCTACTGTCTGTTTTGGGGATTCTTGCCCTGTTACTGCTTCAGTCGAAGAAAACTCCACGCACGCTAAATCCAGGTGTGCTTCATGCAAGCCTTACAGCGCTGCTAGCCGGAATTGTTTTAGTCGGTCTTCATAATGTGGTTAAGCCTGATGAAGAGCTAAATCACATGAAGGTTGGAATCAAATTTATTATTCTTCTTGTGATTCTGGTTCTTGGTTATACAAACCTAAAGAAGCCAGAGCTTCCAAAGAAGGTATGGCTAACGATGCTTGGACTTACCCTTACAAATATCGTTATTGCTTCCTGGCGCTAGAAAGTACCCATGCGTTTTTTGTACCGTTTAATTGCGATAGGCCTTGCCTTAACCTTTTCGGTACTTCCTGCACATGCGGTTTTAGGACCAGAATCTATTCCTCCTGCATTTGATGAACTGCTAAAGAATCAATCACTTGCAAACCCAGCCATGATCATTATTGATGGCAATACGGGTGAGGTGATTTATGAGAAGAACGCTTACTCACAACGCAAGCCGGCATCGGTGATGAAGATTTTGACAGGTGCTGTCGTTCTAGATCATCTTGATCCCTCATCTACATTTAGTACAACGGTTAACATCAACCCTGATTTAAAAACTGTAATTGTTCGAGGCTCTTACGATCCCTGGATCAGCTTGGACCACAACACAGCACGAAAAATGAATCGTGCCTCGCTTCCTTACATCGGATTTCGCACGATGAGTTATGTGAAAGAGTTCAACGGTGGCTCACTCAAGAATTACAAGGTTATCTACAGTGGCCTTTACTCAAAGGATGTTTCAAACCTAAAGGCCTTCTGGGCTAAGCGAAACTTCAAGCCGGTCATGAAGTCAGTTACCGATGAAGAAGCATTTATGGCACTTGGTGAGCAGGTAGTGGCTGAGAATTCACCGACAGTTGGAGCGTTGCTGGACTGGATCTTGCTCTGGAGCGACAATCTTATTTCAGAGCGTTTAGCTCTTTTGTCGGCAAAGGCAGCTGGTTATGGCATGAATGAAAAAGGCGTCGAGACAGTCTTTAGGGATTTCTTGGCGAATTTAGAGATTGATGGATCAAAACTTGTTGTTGCAGATGCAAGTGGTTTGTCCCGGAAAAATAAAATCACTGCAAAGTTAATGGGTGAGGTGCTGTTCAAGATTCGCAAGGATGAGAAGTACGCCCTGATGTATGCCGGACTTCCTATTGGTGGAGTTTCCGGAACTCTACGTACCCGATTCCTTACAACCGCACCAGGAGCAGTTGGTTTAGTCAGGGCAAAAACTGGAACGCTCAATGGAACCGCAACACTTGCAGGTTACGTTCAATCTGCTGACAGAGAGTATGTTTTTGTCACCCTTGCAGATGAGATTCCTAAAGGAAATTCAGCTCTTAATAGAGCTCGCGCTGCAATAGATCGAGTGTTAGGAAGAATCGCTGCTCCAAATATCCCAGCAGAGATTTCTCCAGCACCTTAGTTATTTGAGTAAATCTTTATCTGCCCCTTGTAACAAGCAACCCAGGTGTTTCCAGTTGGAACATCGTAAGTAATACCAATCGGCTCATTACAAACCTTGATGTTCTGGGTCACTTTCATATCACTTGTTCTAACGCGAGACATGGTGTCGCTCTTGTAGTTCACAACGTATAAAACTGAGCCATCTGCTGAGATAGCAAGACTTCGCGCAGCTTCACCGGTCCTTACAGATTTACCTGCCTTGTTACTTACAAGATCCCACGAGGCAACTCGCCCCGAAAGATTCATGGTGACATACATCTTTGAGTTATCAGGGGATAAAGCAATTGCCCGAGGATTACTTCCGATTGGAATGAATGAGGTTGAGAAGTCCTGCAAATTAATCACATGGATTCGATTCCCGCCCATTTCTGCAACGTAAGCCTTTGAGGAGTCGTTGGAAATAGCTATTCCACGTGGATAACGTCCGATCTTCACAGTTTTTACTACCTTATTGCGTTCAATTGAGATGATTGACACTGTGTATGAGCACCAATTTGCAACCAATAAGTACTTATTGTCTGGAGTTATCTCAACAACCTTTGGTACCGAGCCAACTGGATAAACGGAATCTATTTGGTAGTTGCTGCGATTAATTCTGTAAACGAAGCTCTTGTCATAGCCATCGGCAGGCGAACAGGTGTCTGTTCCTTCTTTGTTGAATCCCTTGCCGTACATGGCGTAGTTGCTAACGTATAAATACTTTCCATCTGGTGAAAAGGTTCCTTCTACAGGTGAGCCTTTATAGCTTCCAGCGCTTTTACTAAATCCAAAATCCTTTAGCGAAACCGAGTCAGAGACTGTGTGAAGCAATTCAAAACTCTTCGCATCATAAACAGTAACTGAATGTCGATACATCATGTTGTGTGCGCTCACAACGCCATCACCTGAAGTTCGCACAGATTTAGGAGCGATTGATCCATTGATTGTGTGAATCAACTTCATTGTTGGTGAGATAACTTCGGCATGTGCGGGTGTTCCAGCAAGACATAGAGATGCCAGTGCAGAGAAGATAAAAAACTTGGAGCGCATTTTCTTACTGTACTAGTTAGTCGTCGTCGCCTTCACCCTCATCTTCATCTTCATACTCATCTTCGTCATGATCGCGACCATGGTCATCCTCTTCATCTCCACCGCCAACCGGTAGCTGGGAGATAGATGGATTAACTAACTTATTGGCTGTAGTAGCGGTCACAACCGCTGCAGTAGTAGCGGTAGTGCTAGGTGTTTGGATCAACTGTGATGAAACTGGAAGGGGTGTATTTTCAAGCTGAGTTTGCCCCACAACAACACCTGCTCCAAGAATCAAGGCTGCAACAAGTACAGCGCTCACAGGAAGGGATTTTGAAACCTTGCGCAGCTCCGCCTTCTCATCTTTTTCGATGATTTCAAACCATTCGGGCTTGTTGTTCTTACTCATAGAACGACCCTTCTTTCTTCATTGGCGGCTTGCCGTTGAGAGCAAGGTAACTATTATCCCTGTGAGAGGTCTGGGAGGCGTACATCTAAAGGCTGGGTAATCTTGGCGCGTGAGCAGCGCTATGCGGGGATACCTCGATCTGATGAAGTTAAGAGTGGTAGAGCTCTTACTTGTTTCAACCTTACCCGCGATGGTTCTAGCTGCCAAAGGATTACCAGAGTTTGGATTAACAGTTGCAACAATTTTTGCAGGCACATTAGCTGCAGGAAGTGCAAACGCTTTTAACATGGTGATTGAAAGTGATCTCGATAAGTTAATGGCGCGCACAGCAAAGCGACCAATTGTTACCGGACAGATCTCTAAGAGCAATGCAACTGTTTTTGCAACTCTTATTGGAGTTCTTGCTTTAACTATTTTTTGGATATTCACAACTCCATTAGCAACACTGCTTGCATTCATTGCAATCCTTTTTTATGTTGTTGTTTACACAATGGCTCTAAAGCAACGCACCTCACAAAATATTGTGTGGGGAGGTGCAGCAGGTTGTATGCCGGTGTTGATTGGTTGGGCTGCAGTAACTAACTCTTTGTCAGCAACTGCATGGGCCTTCTTCTTTGTAATCTTCTTTTGGACACCACCACATTTCTGGGCTCTAGCAATTAAGTACAAAGATGATTACGCGGCTGCCGGAACTCCAATGCTTCCAGTCGTAGCCACAAAGGGACGCGTACACAAGGAGATGTGGTTTCACACCATCCTGATGATTGCATCTTCAGTGTGGTTGATTACTGCAGCTGAATTACCATTGTGGTCTTTGATTATTACGCTCACCCTAGGCTTAGTCTTTGCAGTCCAACTTGTTTCACTTAAAGAAGGTTCTTCAGAGTATGCAAAGGTTGCTGGAAAGATCTTCCAGTGGTCGATTACCTACTTAAGCTTGCTATCTGTATTACTAGTTGTTGCACAACTACTTAGCTAAAGCCTGCTGCAAATCCTTTATCAAATCACTTGAGTGTTCTAATCCCACAGATAAGCGCAAGACAGATGGTGTAATTCCCATATCTGCCTGAACCTCTGGTGACAAACGGCGATGTGTAGTTGATGAAGGATGAGTAATTAATGACTTGCTATCGCCTAAATTGTTAGAGATATCAATGACCTTAAGCTTGTTCATAAAGGCAAAAACCTCAGCTTGCGCACCATTGAACTCAATACCAATTGTGGAGCCACCACCATTATTCATCTGCTTCATTGCTAATTCATGCCCTGGATGAGATTTCAAACCTGGGTATCGCACCGATTTAATCGCAGGTTGTAGTTCAAGGAACTCAGCAACTTTTTGTGCATTTGAAACCATGCTCTCTACTCGCATGTGCATTGTCTCTAAGGATTTAACTAGCACCCAAGCATTAAATGCGCTGAGGGCAGGACCTGTGTGCCGCACAAATGGCAGAAGCTTTTCTTGGATGTATGAAGCAGACCCCAGCAAAGCACCGGCAAGTACTCGACCTTGTCCATCAATGTGTTTAGTCGCAGAGTACATAACAACATCTGCACCCAGTGATAACGGCTTTTGTAAAACTGGAGATGCCATCACATTGTCTACAATCACAGTCGCACCAACTTTATGAGCAAGTTCGCTCACCATTGCGATATCAACGATCTCAAGCAATGGATTACTTGGTGTTTCAATAAAGACTGCCCTTGTTGGCTTACTTAGCGCCTTAGCCCAAGCGGCGGGATCATTACCCTTTACTAGTTCAAAGGTAACGCCCCACTTAGGTAAAAACTCTGTAATTACTACATGGCATGAAGAGAACATCGCCGCTGATGCAACTACATGGTCGCCTTGTTCAACTAAACAAGCAAGTGATGCAAACATGGCAGACATTCCTGAACCTGTTGCCACGCACATTTCAGCACCCTCAATTGCGGCCAATCGCTGTTCAAACATTGCGATGGTTGGGTTGTGGAAACGGCTATATAGATAGTGATCTGTCTCTTCTGCAAATGAATCAAATGCTTCTTCAGCAGAGGTATATGTAAAACCACTATTGAGAAAAAGAGCTTCAGATGTCTCCCCAAAACCTGTGCGAGCAAGACCTGCACGAACTGAATGTGTTTGAGGGTGTAGCTCCCAGTCCGGTCCCAGAGTTTCTGGACGAGGCTGATACCCCCAAGGTCGTTTACTCATGGCTCAATTGTGGCAGAGTAAGGGCATGACTAATACTGCTATTTCAGTCTCAGATCTATCCAAAAAGTACGATGATCGCTTAGCGGTCTCGCATATCAACTTCGAGGTACCTCTCGGTTCGGTATGTGGCTTCGTAGGACCAAATGGTTCAGGCAAGACAACGACAATGCGAATGCTTCTTGGACTCATTACTCCAACCACAGGAAAAGGCCACATTCTTGGTGAACCAATTGAGCATCCTGAAAAGTATTTAAGTCGAGTTGGAGCAATGATCGAAGGTCCAGCTTTTTATCCAGCTTTGTCAGGACATGAAAATCTGATGGTGCTTGCACGTCTTGGTGGTTTTCCTGCTGAGCGAGTCCAAACTCTTCTAGAAAAGGTTGGTCTCGGAGAACGTGGTAAATCAAAGTACAAGACTTACTCACTCGGAATGAAGCAACGGCTAGGAATTGCAGCGGCGCTTTTGCCAAATCCAAAGTTACTTATGTTGGATGAACCAACAAATGGTTTAGATCCAGAAGGTATTCAAGAGGTTCGCGCATTACTTCGTGATCTTGCAAATGAGGGAACCACGGTTTTCGTCTCATCTCACTTACTTTCCGAGCTTGAAATCATCAGCGATTACATTGTCATGCTTCGAAAAGGTGAGATTGTTTTTGCTGGCCCAATCGGCGATCTCATGACAAAGCAACAACCAACGATTATTGCAAAATCACATCACAACAATGACCTTGCAAAGATTGCTCAGATTGCAGAAAAAGCTGGTCACCATGCTGTGATTCGAAATGATTCTGTTCATATCTTGGCTCCAATGG
>CALMBJ010000066.1 GCA_937860175.1 uncultured Actinomycetes bacterium | reverse complement strand
ATCACAACGAGTGCGATTCCAAAAACTAAGATGCGAGGCTGGCTCAAGAAACGGATTCGCTCTGGAGTGAATGCGAGGAGTACCGCACCGAGAATTACGCCCCAAAGATTTCCAATTCCTCCGAACACTACGCAGGCAAGAATCAAAATCGAGATATTCAAGTTAAATTGTTCTGGGACGATAGACATGATTTGTGAAGCGTAGATAACTCCGCCAACTCCAGCTACAGCAGCTCCCAATACGAAGGCCCAGACCTTGTACTTACGGGTGTTAATACCCATCAACTGCGCCACATCATCATCCTGACGAATCGCATCCCACGCGCGTCCTGGGCGACGTGCCGCCATTCGGCGCACCATCCAGATAATCAGCAGGGTAAATGTCAGTAATAGCCAGTAGTAAGGCTTTGGATCCAAAATCGTAAACTTTGCATTGAATAGATCTGGTGGCGTTGGAATTCCTGCAACTCCTCGTGCACCACCAATCGCCTCGGTATTGACGGCAAAGATGCGAACGATCTCACCAAAGCCAAGTGTCACAATCGCTAGGTAGTCACCACGAAGTCGAAGTGTCGGCGAACCCAACAAAACTCCGGAAAGCATCGCAAGACCAACGCCGATTGGCAAAATCTGCCAGAAATTCAAGGAGGTCTTGGTTCCTAAGATCGCCATTGTGTAGGCACCAATTGCAAAAAATGCAACGTAACCAAGATCTAGTAGACCCGACTTACCAACAACGATGTTTAAGCCGATTGCCATTAGTACATACATGCCCACTGGATAGAACAGGACAGATTGGAAATCTGAGCCCGGAGTATTGATTAATGGGTTGTTGAGAAATGGAAGGGCGTAGAAGAAGGCGATGAAGGTGATGGACAGAGCCACTCGCTTCCACTTGGGTGAACGCTCCCAATACGCTGCGCCTTTTTCACGCAAATTAAATCCTGTGAGTAAATTCAACATTAGACCCTCGCCTGCTGGATTGATTCACCAAATAAGCCGGTGGGCTTAATCAATAGAACCAGTACCAAGATTACAAATGAGATAACCGCTTTCCACGCTGTGCCAAATACAGCTGAAGTCCAGGTCTCCATGAGACCTAGCGCAAAACCACCAAAGAGCGCTCCCTTGAGATTTCCGATACCGCCAAGTACCGCAGCGGTAAATGCGCTGATACCAAGGAAGAAGCCGACTTTGAATGATGTGTTTTCATAAACCAAAATGTAGAAAAATGCCGCAGCGCCAGCCATAAGCCCGCCTGCAAAGAATGTCACTGTAATGACTCGATTGATGTTAACGCCCATCAATGTAGATGTGTTTTCATCCATTGATACCGCGCGGATTCCCTTTCCAAGTCGTGACTTGGTAATGAAGCGCTCTAAGGCAAACATCATGAGGCCGGCCGCGATAATGACAATTACCTTGTCATTGCGGATATCGGCACCTGCAAAGGAAAAGAGGAAGGTCTTTTCCATAATTCGTGGAAACTCGCGTGGAAGCGAGTCAGTCATAATTCTAAACAATTCAACGAGTGAGATAGATACACCGATCGCAGAGATCAAGGTTGCAAGCTTGGTCGCACCGCGCTGACGGAGTCGACGGTAGGCAACAATCTCTACAAGTACTGCGGTAATGGCAGAGGCCAACATCGCAATAACTAAGCACACCAGCAAAGTGAAGATCATTGAGGCGCCTGTACGGGGGTCGTCTTCAATATTTACACCCATAAGCCCAGTTGCCGTTACTAGTGAGGCGAAGGTTCCGATCATAAAAACTTCAGAGTGTGCAAAGTTGATGAGGCGAAGTACGCCATATACCAATGTGTAACCGAGTGAGATCAGAGCGTAAATCGCTCCGAGCGCGATGCCATCAAAGGTTAAACCCCAAAAGGCATCTCTTAATAATGCAAAATCCATTTCTCACCTTTACTTTATAAGGGCCAGAGTGGACGGGAAACCCCGCCCACTCTGGCCGTACTTATTTAAAGACGTACCAATTGCTTGGTAATTACGCCTTGATTGCTCCAAGAAGAACGATCTTACCGTTTCTAATGATGAAGCCATTTACATCTGCTCCAGAAACTTCGCCCTTTTCGTCGAACTTAAGTGTCTTTGAAAGTCCCTTGTGAGACTTTGTTGAGACGTAACGCTCGATTGTCTGACGAGTCTTGTTTCCAGCCTTGATTGCATCAAGGAAGAAGTTAGCTGCGTCGTATGACTCAGTTGTGTAAACGCCTGGCTTCCAGCCAGCCTTTACCATCTCAGCTGCAAGCTTTGGAGATGCTGTCTCCATTGGGATCGCTGGAGCTGAAAGTAGAACACCTTCAGCTGCCTTGCGAGCTAGCTTGATGAACTGTGCATCTAGAACTCCGTCGCCAGCAGCAAATACTGCCTTTGAACCTGAGTCACGAAGC
>CALMBJ010000065.1 GCA_937860175.1 uncultured Actinomycetes bacterium | reverse complement strand
CACAGAGTAGATCGTCGGCAGCGTCAGATGTGTATAAGAGACAGGTTGTAACGCAAACCGGAAAGTCAGAGTTTGGCCGCACAGATACAACTGTTGTCACCTCATCAAAGTTATTTGCCGGATTGCCACCGCAGCAAAAGGTGTGGATGTCACACGGAGATGCGGTCTCACAAGTGCCTGCAGGTTTTTCTATCTGTGGTTCTACTGCAGATACACCTATTGCCGCCTTTGAAAATGAATCCGCATTGTTAGCAGGAGTTCAATTTCACCCAGAGGTCATGCACAGCGAGTACGGTCAAGCGATCCTGCAAAACTGGTTAGTAAATATCGCTAAGTGTGATGCAACCTGGACAACCTCAAACATTGCAGAAACTGAGATCTCAAAAGCTAAATCGGTCATTGGTGATAAGAAGGTTATTTGTGGTTTATCTGGCGGGGTCGATTCAGCTGTTGCTGCAGCGATAATTCAAAAAGCAGTTGGTAATCAGTTGACCTGTGTTTTTGTTGATCATGGTTTGTTACGTAAAGGCGAGGCAGAACAAGTAGAGCGTGACTTTGTCGCCTCAACTGGTGTTCAGCTTGTAGTTGTTGATGCCAAGAAACAGTTTCTAGATGCATTAAAAGATGTGATTGACCCAGAGGAAAAGCGAAAGATCATTGGGCGCGAGTTCATTCGCTCCTTTGAATCAGCTGCACGAGAGATCGCCTCAGGTGGAGAGGTTGAATTCTTAGTTCAAGGCACCTTGTATCCAGATGTAGTCGAATCTGGCGGGGGAACGGGAACTGCAAACATTAAGTCACATCACAATGTGGGCGGATTACCTGATGATTTGCAGTTCACTTTAGTTGAACCTCTTCGTACCTTGTTCAAGGATGAGGTCCGCCAAGTTGGTTTAGAGCTTGGTTTGCCGGAAGAGATTGTTTGGCGTCAACCATTTCCAGGTCCTGGACTTGGCATTCGCATCATTGGTTCAGTTACACAAGATCGCTTAGATTTATTGCGCGAGGCTGATGCAATTGTGAGAGCAGAGTTAAAGTTGGCTGGGTTAGATCGTGAAATCTGGCAATGTCCCGTTGTGCTTTTGGCCGATGTCAGAAGTGTTGGAGTTCAGGGAGATGGCCGCACCTACGGACACCCAATTGTTCTTCGCCCAGTCTCCTCTGAGGATGCGATGACCGCTGATTGGTCAAGAGTCCCATACGAGGTACTTGAAAAGATTTCTACACGCATAACCAATGAGGTTCGCGGGGTCAACCGCGTAGTGCTTGATGTAACGAGCAAGCCACCTGCCACCATTGAATGGGAATAAATTAAGGGTTTTCACAGGGTTTCGATTTACTATTAGCACCATGTCAAGGAGAGATCACATGAAGAGAATGATTGTTGCAGTTTTAGCAACCTCTTTAATTCTTGCACCCTCTGCTTATGCTGAGGCAAAAGGTAAGTCAACAAAATCTGCAAAAGTTCCTGCAGTTAAATGCACTCCAACAAAAGCTGTTGGACACACACCGCCTTCAGTTGCACCTGCAGATAGATTGTTAAAGCGCATTCCGCGCACCTTCACCTTTGTAACTAACTGCGGAAATATCGTTGTATCAACCGTTGGATCAAGAGCACCAATCACATTGACACAGCTATCAACACTTGCTCGTGGTGGATATTTCAACAACTCCTTATGTCATCGATTAACTACAAAGGGGTTGTATGTACTGCAATGTGGAGACCCAACAGCTACAGGTAGCGGTGGTCCTAACTTCACATACCGCGATGAAAATCTTCCTGCTGAAGGATTAAACAACTATCCGGCTGGAACAGTTGCAATGGCTAACTCTGGCCCTGGTACAAATGGAAGCCAGTTCTTCTTTGTCTTTGCAGATACAACATTGGGTGCTAACTACACAATTTGGGGAACCATTACCCAAGGTCTAGATATTGTCCGAGCGATAGCAAAGGCTGGTGTTAAGGGGGGCGGTGCAGATGGTGCGCCAGCTCAACCGATCGCAATTAACCGGGTTGCTGTTTCAAGTTAAATTTAACTGCCGCAGAGTTTAAGCGGTGTGAACGATCTTAAAGGCTTCAGCGATTCGACCTTCTGGAAGTCCGCCCATTCCTGCATTGCGTTGACCCCACTCACGAACCATCTTCTCTAACTCTTTGTTGTGCGCTGTTTGAGAGACATGTGCATGTAACGCTGCCATCTTTAAATCAAAGGTATCGGTGATATCTACCCAGTGATCTGGCTTTGCAAACCCTGATACCCACACCTCTTTTACTCGCCAAGGCTGTAGCCCCTCTTTCTCAAGCAAATCTGTAAATGCGAAAGGGTTTCGCGCATCTGGGTAAACAGCTTGGATTGTCGCTTCACCCGCAGCAAGGTGATCTGGGTGGCTAGCGCCGATGCGATCCCAATTTCGTTCAGGACTCTGGCACACAATTCGGTCAGGTTGGGATTTACGAATCTGTCGCACAATATCTTTGCGAAGTTCAATCGTTGCTTCTAGGTGACCATCTACATAATTCAAAAAGGTTATGTCAGTTACGCCGATCGCAGCTCCGGCTGCTCGTTGTTCACGTTGGCGGATTGCGGGCATCTCTTCTTTGGTGAAGCCAGAGTCTTCGCCACCTTGATCGCCATTTGTACAAAAGACATATGCGACTTCAATACCCTTTTTCACCCATTGGGCAATAGTTCCTGACGCGCCAAAATCTGAATCATCGGGGTGGGCGTTAACCACCAAAACCCGCTTGATCTCGGTATCTGCGATCGGTTCCATGTATGAAGCCTAATAGACTCACCCTCATGACTGAAATCGATCCGCTTATCGAGGGCTTAAACCCTCAGCAGGCGGAGGCGGTTACTCATGCAGGTGGACCACTCCTTGTTGTTGCAGGTGCAGGATCCGGAAAGACCCGAGTCTTAACTCGCCGAATCGCGTATCTAATGTCGCGCAGACATGTTGCCCCCTATCAAATCCTTGCAATTACCTTCACCAATAAAGCAGCTGGCGAGATGAAGGAGCGCGTGGCAGAACTTGTTGGACCAATAGCAAAATCAATGTGGGTCTCAACATTTCACTCTGCATGTGTTCGCATCTTGCGCCAAGAGGCAACTCGTTTGGGTTACAGCAACTCATTTAGTATTTACGACTCTGCTGATTCGCAGCGATTAATAACCATTGTTGCCAAAGAGTTAAACCTTGATCCAAAGCGTTATCCAGCTCGTCAATTTCAATCGATGATTTCTAACGCAAAAAATGAGTTATTAGGCCCACAGGATTATCTGAACTCCACCACAAATCAGTTTGAGCAAGTTGTAGCCGATGTTTACGCTGTTTATCAACAACGTTTGATGCGTGCTAACGCGATGGATTTTGATGATTTGATCCTGAAAACTGTAGAAGTTTTGCAGCGCTTTCCCGAAGCTAAAGCACGCTTTAGATCACGCTTTCGCCACGTTTTGGTTGATGAGTACCAGGACACAAACCATGCGCAGTACATCCTTGTTAAGGAGCTAGTAGGTAGTGATCTTGAAGGGCAACCACCTGCCGAGCTGTGTGTGGTGGGTGATGCTGATCAATCGATCTATGGCTTCCGGGGCGCAACGATTCGCAACATCTTGCAGTTTGAACTGGATTATCCAAATGCTCGTACCGTGCTCTTGGAGCAGAACTATCGTTCAACCCAAAACATTCTCAACGCTGCTAACGCGGTAATTACTCGTAATGAAAGCCGTAAAGAAAAGAATCTTTGGTCAGATGCTGGATCGGGCGCTCCATTAACTGGTTATGTTGCAGAGAGCGAGCATGATGAGGCTAACTTCATCGCTGATGAGATTAGATCTCTCCAAAGAGAGGGTGTCTCAACACCTGGTGACACCGCCATTTTCTATCGAACTAACGCTCAATCTCGCGTATTTGAAGAAGTCTTTATGCGTAGCGCACTTCCTTACAAGGTAGTCGGCGGCCTTCGCTTTTATGAACGCCGTGAAGTAAAGGATTTGCTGGCCTATCTACGTGTCTTGGCCAATGTTGAGGATGAGATTTCGCTGCGCAGAATCATCAATGTGCCCAAGCGTGGAATCGGCGATACATCTCTGGATTACGTTGATATCTATGCTCGCGATAACGACATCTCTTTTTGGCAAGGATTACTAAGGTGTAACGAGATCTCCTCAGTGCCGGGTCGTGCTGCTCAGGCGATAAATGAATTTACTTCAATGATTAGCGCACTCAGCGTATTAGTAGAGGCAAAGACAAAGCCATCGGTAATTGTTGAAGCAGCGTTAGAGCAATCAGGCTTGTTGAAAGAGCTTGCAGATAGCACCGACCCGCAAGATGAGGTTCGAGTTGAAAACCTCAAGGAACTTGTAGCGGTTTCAATGGAGTATGAGGAAAGACCCTTTGAAGAGCTTGGCGAGGATGAGGAGATCTCACTTGCAGGCTTCTTAGAAAAAGTCTCGCTAGTTGCAGATGCCGATGAGATTCCAGAAGGTGAAGATCATGGGGGAGTCGTAACCATGATGACACTTCACACCGCAAAGGGGCTTGAGTTTCCTACTGTGTTCTTAACGGGTATGGAAGATGGAATTTTTCCTCACTCTCGCACCTTGGGTGAAAAGGATGAGATCGAAGAAGAGCGACGCCTTGCATATGTTGGTTTAACACGTGCACGACAACGTCTTTATATTTCACGTGCTGAGTACAGATCAACATGGGGAGCACCGAACTACAACCCTCCATCACGATTCCTGGATGAGATCCCTGAAGATGTTATTGAGTGGCGAAATCAATCCCGCACATCTGTATCGCCATCCCTAGTGAAAAAATCCAGAACCGCGACAGCGCCTCCACCA
>CALMBJ010000064.1 GCA_937860175.1 uncultured Actinomycetes bacterium | reverse complement strand
TCTCTGAGGCGTTATCTGCCCTCATTGAGGATTAACTTCGCGGCCATTTGGCCAGAGAAAAGTGCGCCTTGCTGAGAAGGAACGGCGCGATGATCTCCCACTACGAAAAGATTCTCAGAGAGCTTCGTTGGTTGAGTTAATGGGCGGCCAACGGCTTGAATAGGAAGCGCTGCGGGTATCTCATACTTAGCTATGAACTCCCAATCATGTGTGCTTACACCCCACATAATCGCTAAATGCCTGCGCACATCTGACTCGGTTGCTGATAAATCTGTAGTTGTTGAGATCAGATGCTGCCCCGCGGGCGCATAATCTGCAGAGATATCTGAAATCACAATTGAATTGATGATCGGACCACGATTTTGACCATCGACAACCAAGCGTCCAGTTCCTGAAGGGTTAGTAGAAACTGCGTGATACCAAGTGATACACCCAGCCATTCGCGCAACCTCAGATAATCCGAGAAGTTGAGTGGCGGTGGTCGCATCTGTTGCAACGATGATGGTTGAACCTTTGTAATCTCCCGCCGCCGACTTTGCTTCGCCTGCTTCAAGGCTATCTACCTGCACTCCGTAAGTAATTGAATTAACTTGAGCTGCAATCGCCTTTGAGAGCTCTGCAACTCCTTTACGAGGTAATCCCGGAGAACCTGACACAAAACCTCTTATAACTGATTGGCCGTAACGTGCAGAAACATTTTTGGGATCGGTAAGAAAGACACCTTGTAAAAAGGGGCGCAAAACACGATGGTAGGTAGCTCCTGCAGGCTTGAGCACATCCTCGACCGACTGATTCTCTCGTGGCCTGCTAGCTAAGAAACGAAGAAGGTAGAGCTTTTCTGGAATAGTTCCGGTCGCTTTATCCAGTGCGGTCCACGGTGCTACACGAGGATCTCCGAGCGTTCTGCGATCGCTGCCTAATGCAACTTCAATGGTTCGCGGAGCGGCAATAAAGTCAATATCTTTGATGACATCGAGCTCCTGAAGCGCCGGATACTTAGAGTTGATAAGTTGAAAACCTCGATCGCAAATGAAACCATCAATGATGTCTGATGAAACTCGACCACCTGGACGATCAGAGCTTTCAATGATGCGAACTTCTCTGCCCGCCTCTTGCAAAGTGATTGCAGCGCTTAATCCAGCTAAGCCGGCACCGATGATAAGTATCTCTGAAGAGTTAGACATGGGTTCCGACAGTTCGAGCCTGATCAATCAGTGAGGCCACAAGTAAAGCATCATCATTTGAAACCGGCCACGCCGTTCCATTTTTAATCGCTGAAGCAACAGCTGTATAGAAAAGTGCATAGTTACCGGCGACGCCTTGAATTTCTTCAACTTCTGTTCCGCGATGAATGTAAGCGGCAGATGTTGTTGGCTCTGACCAAGCACCCCCCGCTGGATACTTACCCGCTCGCAAAAGCGCTTCTTGTGGATCTAAATCATTGATCACAAGCGCGCCCTTGCTACCCAAGATTCGGATACGAGGACCCGGAGCACCTACCACCGCACTTGCTGACAGGTAAGACATAACCCCATTTGTGTGGCGAAGTACCAACACCGAATCATCATCTGCTGCTCCACGTATCGATCTCACAGATGCGGTTACAAGTTCGGCATTTCCAAACCAATCAATGGCCGTTGAAATCAAATGTGGTTGAAGATCTAGTAACTGCCCTCCCCCATCTTTAGCGCTCATGTTCTCTCTCCATGAATCACTATTCACATCGGGTCTAAATCTTTCAAAACGTGAGTCCATTCGATGAATATCGCCCAGGATTCCGCTTGCAATTACTTGTTTAATTGTTAAGGCATCGCTATCCCAGCGGCGATTGAAGAAGGTTGTGACAGGAACACCCAGAGATTGCGAAAGCTCAATAATTTTCTGCGTCTCATCAAGGTTTAGGCCCATTGGTTTATCTACGACAACTGGAATTCCTGCCTTCAGAGCAGAGATAGCTTGTTCTGCATGGACAAGGTTTGCCGACGCAACAACAATCAAATCTAAAGGCTGCTGCACAAGCTCCTGGATTGTTTCAACAACTGTCGTGTCGGGAAAATCTTCAAGCGCATGGCTTCGGCGGATTTCATTGGTGGTTAAGATTGAAGCGATTTCATAGCCACAACCCTTGAGCAAGGGGGCGTGAAAGAAGCGGCCAGCAAGGCCATATCCAGCGATTCCAACTCTTAGGCCGGAAGACGGCGCCGACCCTGAAGATGGTGACAAGTTAGAGCTCACTTGGGCCAACCCTTCAGATTCTTATCGGGCGCTAGGCCTTCAATTGGTTAGAGCGCGATCCTACCTTTAGGCTGTGGCTGTGCCTCTATTGGAAAGTACCTCGGAATCGGCGATTGCTCTCTCTCGCCACGGATTGGTCGAGTACCAGAAGGCGTGGGAGTCACAAAAGGCTATCCACCAAGATGTGGTTGAAGGAAAGCGTCCCAACACCTTGCTGCTCTTAGAGCACCCTTCAGTCTTCACCGCAGGTCGCCGCACTGAAGAATCAGAGAAGCCTTCTGATGGAACGCCCGTTATAGATGTCGATCGTGGTGGTCGTATTACCTGGCATGGC
>CALMBJ010000063.1 GCA_937860175.1 uncultured Actinomycetes bacterium | reverse complement strand
GGCGTTGTACACAACAGTGCGCACTGTGCGCTGATCAATGCGCTTGCCCCGTGCGCCAAGGAAAACCGCGTTGCCCGATAGCGAGTTCTCCAATGACTCTCGGCCATCCTTTAACCAAAGATTTAATGCCCGCATCGCAGGATTGCCCAAGGGAATCGTGCGCTCTTTATTTCCTTTACCTAAGACTCGAATTGTTTGCCGGTCGTAATCGACATCGCCTAAATCTAATCCGCAAAGCTCTGCCACACGTGCCCCAGTGGCGTACAAAAGTTCAACCATTGCGACATCACGCAACGAAATAGGGGTTTCTTCCTCTGCAGCACGGGTGGCAAGTGAGTCCATCGCGGTCTTTGCATCAGCAACTTCTAGAACTTCAGGCAGGGTGCGATGCCCTTTGGGTGTTGCCAGCGTTGCCGCAACATCTTTGGCTAAATACTTATTTTTAACCGCCCATTTTGTAAACAAGCGAACCGATACCGCTCTACGTGAAAGGGTTGTTCGCGCTCCCCCCTTAACCTGCTGATTGGCAAGCCATGAACGCAAATGCACTAGCTCTAACTGGGAGATATCTGAAACTCCGATAACTTCCAAGTGCGTAAGTAATGATTCAAGATCGCCAAGATATGCCCGTATTGTGTGAACAGATAGTGAGCGTTCAACCTCTAAGTGGCGAGAAAAAGCTGCAATTAGCTTTTCATAATTTTCGCTCACGTAAACAGTTTACTCGGGCTTACGTCCCTGACGCATAAGGCCGAAGGTAACCGCATCTTCAAGAGCCATGGCAGATGCTGCGATCACGTTCTCGTGCACACCAACGGTGTTCCATTCACCATTTCCATCGCTGGTTTCAACTAATACGCGTGTAACGGCACCTGTTCCAAGTCGACCTTCGAGGATTCGAACCTTGTAATCGGTGAGTTCAAGTGTTGAGAGCTCTGGGTACAAAGCGGTCAAGCCTGTTCGTAGCGCATTATCAAAGGCGTTAACCGGTCCATTTCCTTCACCGTTGCAGGTGATCTCTTGACCCTTTGCGGTAACTGTA
>CALMBJ010000062.1 GCA_937860175.1 uncultured Actinomycetes bacterium | reverse complement strand
TCTACACAGAGTAGATCGTCGGCAGCGTCAGATGTGTATAAGAGACAGGTCACGTAGACCAGATAAACGTTCAGCAACCGCTACACAGATACGTAGATCACCTTGGCGGCGGTACAACTGCGCACTTTCTCCAGTTGCATCACGCAGCGCCGATAGGGCAGGGGCTGCAGCGGCCAATAGGCGATCCTCACCGGCTGCTGCGCCTAGCTCTCCCGAACGAGGACCTAAAACGAAGCGCCCGGCTAGATCGCGGGCAACTAAACGATGGAATTCAAGGGCGACAGCTAGACGGTGGGCTGTTGGGCGGGCAATTCCGGTGGCGGCAACCAGCTCTGCCAATGAGTGTGGGCCTGCCTCTAATGTGCTTAGAATTGCCACCGCTTTATCTAAAACGCCAACTCCGCTATTCTTTGTGTTCACAGAGTGATATTAGCATCTCAGTATCTGATACATCAAGCTGGATATGAAAAAGGAGCACCGAGGCCGTGGGTAAAACTTTAGCTGAGAAGATTTGGGCAGAGCATGTTGTTCGCCAAGCAGATGGTGAACCAGATCTGATTTACATCGATCTTCATTTAATTCATGAGGTAACAAGCCCACAAGCCTTTGATGGTTTGCGTCTAGCAGGCCGACCAGTGCGCCGCCCAGATTTAACAATTGCTACTGAAGATCACAATGTTCCGACATTAAATATCGATAAGCCAATTGCAGATCCAGTCTCAAAGTTGCAGGTTGATACCTTGCGCGCAAACTGTAAAGAGTTTGGCGTGCGCATTCACTCCCTTGGTGACAAGGATCAAGGAGTTGTCCACGTTGTCGGACCACAGCTTGGAATCACTCAACCTGGTATGACAATTGTTTGTGGAGATTCACACACCTCGACACATGGTGCCTTTGGTGCGCTTGCATTTGGTATTGGAACTTCAGAGGTAGAGCATGTTTTGGCTACTCAGACCTTGCCACTACAGCGTCCCAAGACAATGGCGATCAATGTTGAAGGCGCTCTAAAGCCCGGAGTAACTTCAAAGGACATCATTCTTGCGATCATCGCCAAGATTGGTACCGGTGGAGGACAGGGATATGTCATTGAATACCGGGGAAGTGCGATCCGCGCATTATCAATGGAATCTCGAATGACTGTGTGCAACATGTCTATTGAAGCCGGAGCTCGTGCAGGTTTGATCGCTCCTGATCAAACTACCTTTGATTACATCAAGGGTAAGCCTCACGCTCCTGAAGATTTTGATGCAGCTGTGGCTTACTGGAAAACTCTCTTTACCGATTCAGATGCAAAGTTTGATATTGAAGTTAATCTCAACGCCGATGAGCTAGAGCCATTTGTTACCTGGGGAACCAACCCAGGACAAGGTCTTCCGCTTAATTCCGTTGTTCCAAATCCTGCAGATTTTGCAGATTCTGAACAGCGCACCGCAGCAGAACGTGCACTTGTTTATATGGGCCTTGAAGCGGGAACCCCTTTGAAGAAGATAGCGATTGACACTGTTTTCTTGGGCTCTTGCACTAATGGTCGCATTGAAGATCTTCGCGCCGCTGCAGATATTTTGAAGGGGAAGAAGATCGCATCATCGCTGCGCATGTTGGTAGTTCCAGGCTCGGCACGAGTTCGCCTCGAGGCAGAGGCTGAAGGCTTAGACAAAGTCTTTCTTGATGCAGGAGCTGAGTGGCGCAACGCTGGATGCTCAATGTGTCTTGGAATGAACCCAGATCAGTTGGCTGTTGGCGAACGTTCAGCATCAACCTCAAACCGAAACTTCGAGGGACGTCAAGGCAAGGGTGGTCGAACACACTTGGTTAGCCCACTTGTCGCAGCAGCAACGGCTCTGCGTGGAACCCTCTCATCACCTGCCGATCTGTAAGGAGCAACCGACTATGGAAAAATTCATTACGCATGTTGGAACCGGCGTTCCGCTTCGCCGAAGCAATGTTGATACAGATCAAATTATCCCAGCGGTTTACCTCAAGCGTGTAACCCGTAGTGGTTTTGAGGATGGCTTATTTGCTGCATGGCGCAATGATCCAGAGTTTGTATTGAATCAACCACAGTTTAAAGCCGGAACTGTTTTAGTTGCAGGTGCTGATTTTGGAACCGGCTCATCCCGCGAGCATGCGGTGTGGGCGCTTCAGAACTACGGCTTTAAGGTTGTTATCTCTAGCCGCTTTGCAGATATCTTCCGCGGAAACTCACTCAAGGGCGGCTTGCTCACAATCATCCTTGAGCAAGGTGAGGTCGAAGCTTTGTGGGAGGCGATTGAAGCTGATCCAACAACGCCAATTACTGTAAATCTGGAGGAGCGCACAGTTTCATATGGTTCAAAGAGCCTGTCATTTGCGATCGATGATTACACCCGTTGGCGTTTGATGGAAGGTCTAGATGACATCGGGCTAACCTTGAAACAAACTGATTTCATTGACTCTTTTGAGAAAAATCGTCCAACGCACAAGCCTGCAACCCTTCCTATCCGCTCATAACGCTTGAAAACAAGCGTAATTCCTTGTTTTTTTTCATAGGGCTGTCTCTTATACACATCTCCGAGCCCACGAGACAGGCAGAAATCTC
>CALMBJ010000061.1 GCA_937860175.1 uncultured Actinomycetes bacterium | reverse complement strand
GTCTTCCACCTCGACCAGCTGTATGACTACTCGGTTCCGGAAAAGTTGAGCTCATCCGCCTCGATTGGCGTGCGCGTTCAAATTCCTTTCGGTGGTCGTGAAACCGAGGGTATTGTCGTTTCTCGCTCCTCAACCGCCGAGCGCGCAGGTGAGTTGAAGCCGCTAACCAAGGTCCTATCGCCCCACCCTGTTGCAACCCCTGCATCGCTTCAATTGATTGATGATGCAGCAGAGTTTTTTTGTTGCAACCCTTGGGATCTAATTCGATCGGCAATTCCACCCCGCTTCGCAGCTGTAGATAAAGAGTTCGATCCTGTCGCAACATCTATTAACGCCCCTGGAACTTTTGTAACCCCGGTTTTCCAGAGTTTTACTCCTTATCAGCCTTCGCATCAGCAGATGGTTCAGCTGATAGGAGAGCTCAAAGTGCGAGGGTCGATTCTCATTGTTGCCCCTGATCAGAAGGATGTCGATCTTCTTTACAACGAGCTTAAGTCATTG
This sequence comes from uncultured Actinomycetes bacterium, assembly GCA_937860175.1. Classification (GTDB taxonomy): domain Bacteria; phylum Actinomycetota; class Actinomycetes; order Nanopelagicales; family Nanopelagicaceae; genus Planktophila. The sequence continues at coordinate 3,430 of CALMBJ010000061.1, read as the reverse complement.
AACAATCATGTGCTGCGACTTACTAGTAGTACATCACGAGAAGAGCGCTACCGAAGTTATCTGTTATCGATGCGGATAGATTCATCGATCGTCATCGGTACCCGAAGCGCGATATTTGCTCCCGTAAAGAATCTAGAGTCAATCATTATTTATAAGGAATCTTCGCCAGAGCATTTTGAGATTCGTTCGCCCGGTTGGAGCACACACGCGATTGCCAAATTGCGCGCCAAAAATGAAGGGATACAACTGATCTATACCGGTTTTTCACCTTCCGTTCGTTGTTCTTTTGATATTGATAAATCTGAAATGAAGTACAAGGTTCAAAAAGATAATGTTCAGGCACAAGCCTTCACTCCTCATGATGGTGCCTTGTTACCCGGCAGGATCTTTACCGAGATCAAAAAGGCTTTACTTCAGGGCCCTGTTCTTTTCTTAGCCCCTAGAAAGGGGTATGGAAATGCACTTCTATGCGCTCACTGTCGCAACATTGCCAGCTGTCAGTGCGGTGGAAGACTAAGCGTTGCATCAAAGGGCAATGCACCTACATGTGTGCACTGCGGCACGGGTTATCCGGCTTGGAGGTGCAGTTTCTGCGGTAGAGATAGACAGTACTTAGCTGGAAGAGGCATTGATCGAGCTGCAGAGGAGATCTCGCGTGCCTTTCCTGGTTACCCTGTGATTCTTTCTGCGGGCGAGGTAATCAAGCAAGATGTCGAAGCTAAACCTTCGATAGTACTTTCTACTCCAGGTGCTCAACCATTTGTAGCGGGTGGATATTCAGCAGTGGTCGTTCTCGATGCAACAAGATTCTTTTCTCACACAGATATAAGTACACAGGAACGCGCGAGAGAGTTATTGCTCGAAACCTCCTCGCTAATTAATAAGTCCGGAAAGGTCCTCTTAGTCATTGATGAGTCGCATCCTATAGTTGCTGCGATCTCACGCTGGAATATTGCCCCACTTCTCAAGCGTGAGCTAGCTGAACGACAAGAGTTGCTCTTGCCTCCCACTGTCGCGTCTGCGCTGATAATTACTTCGGTCCAGGTGGCTCCACAAATCGTTGCTGGTTTACGGAAAGCCCTATCTGAAGGCAGACTCCCACAATCGGTTCGCATTTACGGTCCCACAGTTCTACCCAAGGATCAGGCAAAGGTAGTGATCCATGTTTCCCACCAAGAGTGGAACCAGCTGGCAGGTGTACTTCACGAACTGCAGCGAAAACGCAGTATCGCAAAGAAGGATTTACTCAATCTACGAGTAGCACCGTATTCGCTATAAGAGATTGATAGACTTATCTCATGTCGATCCAACAAATCCGCTACTTTGGGGATCCTGTACTTACGACCCCTGCAGCTCCTGTGGTTGATTTCGATAAGGAGCTGCGGGTACTAATTCAGGATCTAACAGACACGATGCTTGATGCACCAGGTGCAGGTCTTGCAGCACCTCAAATTGGCGTTGGACTCCGAGTTTTCGTTTGGGATGTCGATGAAGCCCTTGGCCACTTGATTAATCCGGTATTAACCTTGAGTGAGGAGATGCAGGATGGGGAGGAAGGTTGCTTATCCTTCCCGGAACTTCGTTATGAAACCCCTAGAGCTATGCGTGCTGTGGCAAAGGGTTTCAATATGTATGGAGAGCCAATAACTGTAGAAGGAACTGAGTTTCTTGCCCGTGCGCTACAGCACGAAACTGATCACCTCAATGGAATTCTGTTTATCGACAAGCTCTCGATAGCGGATCGGAAATCGGCTATGAAGGAGATTCGCGAGTCGGATTGGTTTAACTTAGCCTCTGAAAAAGGTCAGGCAATCCAAGTTAAGGACTCGCCACACTCTATCTTCGGACGGAACACTTAATGCGTATCGGAGTAGCCGCTACTCCGGAGGTCGCGATTCCAACATTGGATTGGTTACTACAAACTGATCATGAAGTTGCTTTGATCATTACCCAACCGGACAAACCATCAGGACGTGGAAGGGTTTTAAAGCAAAGCGTGGTTGCCGATTGGGCCGACCTCCACACAATCGCAGTTGTGAAACCGTTATCTCCCAAGGATTTGATCGGCAAAATAGCGGATCTAGATTGCATCATCACCATTGGATATGGAGTCTTGTTACCTCAAGAGATTCTGGATCTTCCTAAATATGGTTTTATCAATCTTCATTTTTCTTTGCTTCCTGCCTACCGAGGTGCCGCACCTGCCCAAAGAGCACTACAGAACGGTGAGGTCGTAACTGGAGTTACCGTTTTTCAACTGGAAAAAGGAATGGACACAGGCCCGATTTATTCTCAACTCTCAGTAGCGGTCGATCCTTCGTGGCGAAGCGTTGAACTCTTATCGATCCTGTCTCAGCATGGGCCTTCGGTGATTGAAGAGGCGCTTACCATGATTGAAGAGGGTGTTGCTCCGAAGCCACAATCTGGTTCACCATCACTTGCTCCCAAGATCACAAAGGAAGAGGCGCGATTAGATTTTTCGAAAACCGCGCAAGAGCTAGTTAATGCGGTACGTGCCTTTACTTATGATCCAGGAGCTTGGTGCCTTTGGAAAACTGAACCCTTCAAAGTTACTTCAGCTTTGGTAAGTAGAGAAAAAAGAATTGAGGTAGGGCAGGTTGTCGTTCTAGATAACTCTGTATTAGTTGGTTGCGCAAAAGATTCAACGATTGAGTTGTTGACGGTAGTTCCGTCAGGCAAGCGAGAGATGAGCGCTATTGAATGGGCGCGTGGGGCACGTTTAGTGGGCGGGGAACGCCTTGGCTGAGCCGCGCAGAAACACCTTTAAATCGCCTAAGCCGGAAGGATCTCGATTGCTGGCCTTTGATCTTTTAACTGAGGTCAATCGAAATGAAGGGTACTCCAACCTGCTTCTTCCGCAGGCGCTAAATGCGAGCAAACTCGATGAGCGTGATAAATCTCTGGTAACAGAACTTCTCTACGGCACAATCAGAATGCAAGGAAAGCATGATTGGGTGCTGGCGCAAATTAGTGATCGACCTTGGCTAGAGGTAGATCCAGGAATTGTAGATATCTGTCGCATGGGCGTCCATCAAATTCATGAAATGCGTATTCCAGATCACGCAGCTGTCGCATCTACAGTTGAGGTCGCACGAAAGCGTTTAGGGGAGTCAAAGGCAAGTTTTGTAAACGCGATGCTTCGCAATGTAACTCGAAAGAGTCAAGCGGACTGGTTCGCACCGCTGCTCGAGATCTCAGACTCGGTTGAACGATTATCAATTCAATACTCACACCCCGAATGGATTGTTTCAGCCTATTACGACCTACTCAAGGATTGGGCAGAAGTAGAGCAGGCCCTTGCCATTAACAACGAGGCTGCGACCCCCACCTTAGTTTCCTGGCCGGGATTGTCATCAATTGAGGATTTAAAGGAGATCGGGGGAGAGCCAACGACATACTCTCCATATGG
>CALMBJ010000060.1 GCA_937860175.1 uncultured Actinomycetes bacterium | reverse complement strand
ATCTTGTAGGTGTAGCTAATCAAGATATCTGTAGCACCTGCAATCTCACCATCTAATTCATTGCGAGGGCCACCACCGGTAAGCAGGAAGATTAAGTTAAAGTTATTAAAGTTAAAGGCAAAGGATGCAATAAGCAGCGGCGACAAAATCTGAAGCAGTAAAGGCAGAGTGATCTTGCGGAAGATCTGACGTGGATTTGCACCATCGATAGCAGCTGCTTCCATTAACTCACTTGGGATCGCCTGAAGCGAGCCGCTTGAGATTAAGTAGAAGTACGGGAAACCCAACCAGAGATTTACCAAAATTACGGCAACGCGAGCAAAGTTGGGATCAGAGAACCAGGCGATATCGGTTCCAAGTAAGGTGTTGATCGCACCGAACTCGGTGTTAAACATTCCACCCCAAATCAAGATACTCATAACACTTGGCATCGCATATGGAAGAACCAAGATAGAGCGATAGATACGACGACCACGGATTGGTTTATTGAGCGCAAGTGCAAGCAAGAGTCCAAGCGCAAAGGTTGTAAGCACCGTTAAGAAGGCGAAAGCTACCGTCCAGATAAAGACTCGAATCAACGGCTCTCGGACTCGCGAATCGGTAAAGATATTTACATAGTTCTCAAACCAGATCGGTGCGCGCCAGCCTGGCTCAAGGATCGCGCTCTTATCATCTGCTAGCGCGTAGTTACCGCGCCCATTGTCGGTATAAATAGCCCCTGTTACAAGGTTTTTAAACTGATCTGATTCAGGAATAAATTCCAGGATCTGCTGGGAAACTACGCCAGCCTCAAAACCTTCTAGTGCGATGAAGTACTGATCATCAAAGGCAAAGCGGGTATCGGAGTAGGTCTTATCAGCTGTTGCAAAATCAGCTTCATTAAGTGGTGTGAAGTTAGGAGCTTCTACCGCCACACCAAACTCATTAAATGTTAGCGATGAGGCAACAAGTGGAATTCGATCATCTTGGGTAGAGACAAAGTATTCAGGGGTATTGATATCTGAAGCCAGGATTGCAGGCTTGCCATCATAAGTACCCAATTTGATGTCAAAACTCAGCCCTGATGGTGCGGCTTCAACTCCACGAACCTTGAGCTGAACAATCGCTTCCTCTTTAGAGATGATGTTTCCGGTCTTGTAGTTAAAACCTGACATCGTGACGGTATACAAGATTGGTCCGATAACAAATGCGGTTAAAAGAAGAATTCCTGGAATAAAAAATTTAAGTGGCACTGAAATCTTGCTCAAGTAGGTCAGAGCCAAGAGCAGTACCGAGATAGCTAAGAATGCCGCGATTACATACTCGCGTTGCGCAAAGGCGCTTTGTGCCAACATTAAGAGCACGGATGCAAAAAGGGTCACAACAATGACCTTTAAGAAGAGGGCTACTTTGCCTCTAATCAAGTAAGTCATTTAATGTCCCGTCAATTATTTCTGGTTATTTGTTTTCTTGTTTTTTGCTTGCGTATTGTGAAATGAGTGATGCGGGCGGAAATCCGCCCGCATCACTCATTCAATCGTTAATTTGAATGAATCAAATTAATTAGAGATCGCCTCTGCCACCATCGGTGTTAACGCGCCAGATTGATGCAAGCTTTGATGCTTCACGAACTGCATCCTTGCCATCGATCAAAACAGCTGTCCAGTAAGCAGGTGCTGAATCCCAGTAGTTAGCGCCACCCTTGTTGCTGTTTAGGAATGCGCCGATCTGTGGAATTCCAGCTAGGGAAGCGGCTGAGCCGAATCCACGCTGTGCAGCTGAAACTGTTGAGTCTGCTTGCGCACCCTTTTCAGCAGGTGGACGCTTCTCAAGTGCCTGGTAACGAACCTGGCCATCTGTTGATGCGAAGAAGTTTGTTAGAAGTGACTTAGCAGCTGACTCAACACCATGCTTTGCAGCAAATGTTGTTAGTAGCGCACCGCTGACAGATCCGAACATCTTTCCGTATGTACCTTCACGAACACCTGGTACTGGCATTAGGTTCATTGTGAATCCCTTTGCTACGTAATCTGCCCACTCCCAGTTACCAATAACTGCGTATGGAACAGTTCCGGCAAGGAAGTTGTCCTTGCAACCAGTGTCTGTTGCTGGGAAGAAGCCATTGCTCTTCTTGCCATCCATTAGGTATGTACGAACATTCTTACCAAATGTTGTTGCGTTGAATGCGCGGCCGTAAACAATTCCACCACGTGAGTTGAATTGGTATGCATCTGCGCCGAGTGCTGAGAATACTGAGTGAGCTCCCCATGACATTCCGCCACCTGCAACACATAGACCAGCCTTCAAGCCCTTAGATGCCTTGAGAGACTTGTAATTTGAAACCATCTCACCAAAAGTCTTTGGTGCAGATGAAACAAGCTTGGTGTTGTAGATCATTGCAACGTTGTTGATATCTACAGGTACTCCGTACAACTTGCCCTTGTATGTAAGGTCAACGAACTGAGTTGGGTTGAAGCGAGCACGTACACCCGCTGTTAGTGTGATTGGAGCTAGCTTTCCGCTCTTTGCACCTGTTGGTACCCAGTCATTTCCACCAACAACGATATCTGGACCTGATGCATCAGTTGCCTTATCGAAGGCATCCTTAAGTGCATCAAAGCTTGAGAATGTAACAACTCTTACGGTGAAGCCTGGAACCCAGTCACCCTTTGCTGCAATTACCTTTGCAAGGTTTGGCCCGCGTGATTCATCTGCCCAGACAACGATCTGAGTATTTGCACTTGCTGATGGTGCTACAAGTGTTGAAACCGCAAGCGCGAATGCTGCAAGAACGCCAGCAAATCCGAAACGCTTTGTGTTCATTTATATCCTCCATGGATGGAATTTGCGCACACGAGGGCGTGCGCTGTTGGGGTAATTCCACTCTTTTGTGGGTAGGTAAGCAAACCAAACACCATCTTTTCCGCTTATTTGGCCGGTCATTTATCCGATTGTTATAAAGGCTGCTCGTTGCATAGGCAGTTGCAGTGAAGGGGTGAAAACTCGCCCCTGGACCCAAAGTGGGGTTCGATAGGGGTATGGCTGAAGAGATCGTTACCCGTGATGAGATCCGCGCGATGCGCAGGTCTTACAGCGATGCCGGTTTAGAGAGCTTGCCGGAAAATCCTTTCGAAGCATTTGCATCGTGGTTAAAGGATGCCCACGAAAACTCGGTGATTGTTGAAGCAAATGCCATGGTGCTTTCTACAGTTACCGCTGACTCGCAAATAAATACGCGAACAGTTTTATTAAAAGATATTTCAGATGGTGGTTTTACATTCTTTACAAACTACCAATCTCGTAAAGCACATGGTATTGAATTAAATCCAAATGTTTCACTTCTCTTTCCTTGGTATGCCATGGAGCGACAGGTTTCAATTAGCGGAATCGCTGAAAAAGTTTCTGAACAAGAATCAGATGATTACTTTGCAACTAGGCCATGGGGTTCACAGATTGGTGCTTGGGCAAGTGCGCAATCTTCACACCTTGCATCACGTGAAGAGTTAGAGCAACGGTATGCCGGTGCTGCTGCAAAGTGGCCTGAGGGAACAACGGTTCCACGCCCTGCTCATTGGGGTGGATATCGAGTCACACCATTAAATATCGAGTTTTGGCAGGGCCGTTACTCACGTTTACATGATCGCTTGCGCTTTGAGAGGACCACCACGAGCGGTGATTGGGAACTCTCTCGCTACTACCCGTAGTCTTAGCCCATGAGCATCATTATTCCTTCAGAGTTAAAGCCACTAGATGGACGTTTTGGTTGTGGTCCATCAAAGATTCGCCCAGAAGCGCTAGCTGCATTGTCGGCAAGTGGTAACTCGATCTTAGGAACATCGCACCGCCAGAAGCCGGTGAAGAATGTTGTAAAGCGTGTTCGTGAAGGTCTGACATCTCTCTTTAACCTTCCAGAAGGCTACGAAGTAGTTCTTGGAAATGGTGGCTCAACAGCGTTCTGGGATATCGCAACATTTGGATTGATTGAAGAGCGTTCACAGCACCTGGTATTTGGTGAGTTCTCATCTAAGTTTGCAGCAGCTGCAAAGGAAGCGCCTTTCTTAGGTGAGCCAACAGTTGTTAAGTCAGAGCCTGGCTCACACCCAGTTGCAACTGCAGAGGCTGGAATTGATGTTTACGCGCTAACGCACAATGAAACAAGTACTGGTGTTGCAATGCCGATCGTGCGTCCTGCAGGTACAGATGGTGCCTTGGTTTTAGTTGATGCCACATCTGCAGCTGGTGGATTAATGGTTGATGCCAAAGAGTTTGATACCTATTACTTTGCGCCACAAAAGTCCTTTGCATCCGATGGTGGTTTGTGGATCGCCATCATGTCTCCTGCTGCGATTGCGCGTGCAGAAAAGATCAAGGCAAGTGGTCGTTGGGTTCCAGCATTTTTTGATCTAGGAATTGCGATTGAAAACTCACGTTTAGATCAGACCTACAACACACCAGCCCTTGTTACCTTGATGCTGCTTGCAGATCAGATTGAG
>CALMBJ010000059.1 GCA_937860175.1 uncultured Actinomycetes bacterium | reverse complement strand
CTGCCTGTCTCGTGGGCTCGGAGATGTGTATAAGAGACAGAACCATGTGTTATCAAATCGGACTATGGCAACAGCCAATCCGATAGCCCATAGCCACCAAGTGAATGGATGTAGTGATGGTTTACTCATGTTTATTTTTTGAGGTATCCCTTAGGTGTCTTCATTTCAACTCCGCACTCTTTTGCAGGATATCCATTGAGTCCACAGATAAATCCAGAGCCTTGTGCGCGAACCTTGGCAACCTGTCCGAGCACATCAATACCTAATGCAGCTTTATCTGCAACAACACATCGTTGGATAAGCCGAGGTGTTGATTCGCCTCTAGGGCGTAGTACCGCTGAACCAAAATCAATCATTACGCCAACTCGCTTTTTTCCGGCGACCGGCTTTGTCTTTCCGCAAATTGCAGCAAATGATGGTGAGACTTTGGGAGCTTTTGCATCCGGGATTGCATCATTGCTAAATGTAAATGCCCAGCCTTCTACCGCTCCATCTGCAACGGCAACCGTCGGTCCGGTCATAGCAGCGGTCCACTTAGTTGCACCGGGAGCTGCTTGGAAGTAACCCCAGTATCGCCAACCAGTATCGGCGGCCTGTGCATGTGGAATTGATAGGGCGGATAAAAGCAAAGTTAGAAAGAAAATTTTGAACTTCATTGCTGTGTAGCCTCTCGAAATTAAAAGAGTCTCACAGGGAGTGAACCGAAACCAAGGGTGGGGCTCAAAGCCGCCATCTTGCGTAAGGAGCACACCCCGCAAACCTCGGCGGGTGTTTGTCTCATCTCGTTCTATTGGGTAATCCGACTTGTCATTAAGAGAGTTTGTTAAGGCGTTTTAACCTCTTGACTCTTTTAGTGATTTACGGTTGCGGGTCAGCGTCGGATTTTCACCGAACTTCCCCCAGTAGAGGAGCTATTAAGTTGTGAGCGAACCAAACCACAACGGTTTGGGGTTGGCAACTAGGCGCGCTAGTCGTAGGCTTGCAAGCATGGAATACAGACGCCTTGGCAGTACCGGAATGTATGTTTCTGAGATCTCCTATGGAAACTGGATTACTCACGGAAACCAGATCGAATCAGAAGCGGCGATTAAATGCGTAAAGGCCGCACTTGATGAAGGGATCACGACCTTTGATACCGCCGATGTGTACGCAGGCACAAAGGCCGAAACTGTTTTAGGTAAAGCACTTAAGGGTGTTCGTCGTGAATCTTACGAACTTTTTACAAAGGTGTACTGGCCAACGGGTACCGGTAAAAATGATCGCGGATTGTCGCGCAAGCACATTATCGAATCCTGCAACGCATCACTAAAGCGTTTGCAAACAGATCACATTGACTTGTATCAGATGCATCGTTTTGATTACGAAACGCCGCTTGAAGAGTCCTTAAGCGCTTTTGATGATCTGATTCGAGCTGGCAAGGTTCACTACATCGGTTTCTCCGAATGGAGCGCTTCACAGATTAAATCTGCATTAGCTATACAAGATGCCCGCGGTTACAACCGATTTGTATCTAGCCAGCCGCAGTACTCTGCTTTGTGGCGAGTTATTGAGTCAGAGGTAGTTCCTTTGTCAAAAAAGGAGGGAATCGGTCAGATCGTTTGGTCGCCTATGGCCCAAGGAGTTCTTACTGGAAAGTATCTTCCCGGCAAGAAAGCGCCAGCAGGTTCTCGCGCCACCGATAAGGGCAGTGGTGCCAACATGATCAAGGGTTGGATGCGCGAAGAGGTCCTAGAAGCGGTTCAAAACCTTAAGCCAATCGCAGATCAGGCAGGACTATCTATGTCTCAGTTGGCGATCGCTTGGGTTTTGCAAAATCCAAATGTCTCCAGTGCAATCATGGGCGCGACTAAGCCTTCACAAGTGAAAGAGAATGTGAAGGCGGCCGGGGTCAAGCTTGATGGTGATTTAATGAAGGCGATCGACAAAGCCCTAGGAAATCTGCCAGAGACAGATCCTAAGAAAACTGTAAGTCCGAATCCTCGGGCTTAATCGATCGAGTCGCCGACCTTTACTTGAGGATGCGGGGCGCGTAGTCGTCGCATCTGAGTAGATCTAAGCCAGGCATACATTCCAAGACCCTTGGTTGATGTACCCGGAAACTTTGCTTCTACAGCTTTGCGAATCTTGCGTGACAAAAAGATTCCATCAATAACAGCGATGACAAGAACTGCGTACATCAATGCGATCGCACCAACCTGAATAACAGCAACTGGAAAAAGCGTTAAAACAAGTACGAAAAAGATGATTGGTAAGAAGTACTCACCAATTGATCGACGTGCATCCACAAAGTTTCGAACATAACGTCTGGCCGGACCACGATCGCGAGCTGGCAGCGCAGATTCCTCGCCACGAAGATAAGCAGCTCTTGTTGCTACGCGGTTTTGGCGGGCTAACGCCTTCGAGGCTCGCTTTTGATCCTTAGTAACAATGGGTGCCAAGCTAGAAACCTTGCGCTTAGATTCAGCATCTTTTCGCTTGGGTGTTGGTCGGCCTTTGCCTTCATTCTCAGTCATGGGGGCAACTATAGAGCCCGACTCTTAAAATCCTCGACTCGCTTGAGGTAGAGGTGGGGAGTAGGATTGCGACTGTAGGTCAATAGAGGAGAGCAACTATGACAACTGAAGCAACTTCAACCGAGGCAACAACAACAGGAATCCTTCTTACAGATGTTGCTGCATCAAAGGTAGCCGCACTGCTAGCGCAGGAGGGTCGCGATGACCTTAACCTTCGCGTAGCTGTCCAACCTGGTGGTTGCTCAGGTCTTAAGTATCAGTTGTACTTTGATGACCGCAACATGGATGGCGATATCGTCCGCGAGTTTGGTGCCGTTAAGGTGATCACAGACAAGATGTCAGATCCATACCTATCGGGTGCAACTATTGATTTTGTAGACACAATCGAGAAGCAGGGCTTCACGATCGATAATCCCAATGCAGCAGGCTCATGTGCCTGCGGCGATTCATTTAACTAATAAGCACCCTTCTAGACATTAGTATCCCTACATGAAAATCGGTGTAGCGGGTTCGGTTGGTCTTGATCATTTAATGACTTTCTCCGGAAAGTTCACCGACTCTCTAGTCGCTGGCTCATTGGAAAAGGTTTCGCTTAGCTTTCTAGTAGATAGTCTCGATGTTCGCCGTGGTGGATGTGCGGCAAATATCGCTTATGGAATGGGCGTTCTGGGCCTTAATCCAATTTTGATTGCAGCGGTTGGTAAAGATTGGGCCGATTACGAGGCTTGGTTAACTCGTCATGGCGTCGATACATCCCACGCATTGGTTTCATCCTCCTTGCATACTGCGCACTTTGTAGTGACAACAGATCAAGATTTGAATCAGATCGCCTCATTTTTTCCTGGAGCTATGTCTGAAGCACGCAATATTGAACTCTCTCCAATAATGGAAAAAACAGGTCGCCTCGACATGATGGTGATCTCACCAGATGACCCCGAGGCGATGCTTCGCCATTCAGAGGTATGTCGCCAGTTAAATATTCCTTTCGCAGCTGATCCTTCGCAGCAGATGGCTCGTATGTCAGGTGATGAAATTAAACTCTTGATCGAAGGCGCTTCCTACCTATTTTTGAATGAGTATGAGTTAGCACTAGCTATGCAGAAAACTGGTTGGAGCGATAGCGAGATTTTGGAGCGGGTTAAGTACCGTGTCGTCACACTTGGTTCTCAGGGAGCAAAGGTTGAAAGCGCGGCGGGGGAGTTTGTTCAGGTCAGCTGCCCACAGGAGAAATCCAAGACCGATCCAACTGGAGTTGGTGACTCATTCCGTTCTGGATTTATCGCGGGGCTTGCATGGGGCGTCTCACATGAAAGATGTGCCCAATTGGGAGCGCTGATCGCCACCTATGTAATTGAAACCCTGGGAACACAGGAGTACCGCTTTACCTCCCAAGAGTTCCTCGCTCGCTTTGAAGAGGCGTATGGAAAAGCCGCAGCTGATGAGGTCGCCGCCCACCTTTTGTAATGTGAGCAGAGCCACCCCTCAAGGAGATTAGGCTCGTGCCACGCTCGGAGGGTTTTCAAACTATCCTTAGGCCATGTCCCGACGCTCAGTATTTAGCCGCTTTAAAGCGCTCCTGCTATTAGCCCCTGTCCTTCTATTGACCGGATGCTCGCAGGTATCTGGCTTAGGTTTTGAAGAGGGCGTAACAAGTGTTAACGATCAATCACTGTCATTGTGGCAAGGTGCTTGGATTGCTGGCGGTGTCGTAGGTGTCATCACATTAGTTTTAATTTTGTGGCCAGCGGTTTTTCATCGTGGCAAGAAAGATGATCCATCTTTTCCAAAGCAAACGCAGTACAACGTTCCGGTTGAGATTGCATACACAGTAATCCCATTCATTATTGTCGCTGTTCTTTTCTATTACACAGCTCAAAAACAAACTGTGATAACTGAAAAGACAACAACATATGCCCATGAGATCACAGTTGAGGGAATTCAATGGTCCTGGCAGTTTGGTTATCCAGAAGCAGGTCCCAACGCTGTTGTAACTGGAACACCAGAGCAGACTCCGACATTGGTTGTTCCTCTAGGAGAGCGTGTTCGTTACACACTAACGGCAAATGATGTTGTTCACGGTTTCTGGATTCCAGCATTCATGATTCAAATGCAAAATCTTCCTGGTATTACAAATCATCTTGAGTTCACGGCAAACAAGCTGGGCGAGTTCCCTGGCCGTTGCAACATCTTGTGCGGTCGAAACCACACTCAGATGTTGTTTAAAGTAAAAGTTGTAACTCCGGCAGAGTTTGATGCTTATCTTGAAACACTAAAGGAAGGCCAAGCATGACCACATATGCAGAGAAGCCAACGATGACTGCTGGTCGTCCGATGCCTACTCCGAAGGGAAAGACCTTCGTAAAGTGGATTACATCAACTGATCACAAGACCATTGGTTACCTTTACTTACTCACATCATTTGCTTGGTTCCTTATTGGTGGAGTCTTGGCCCTAGCCCTGCGTGCAGAGTTGGCACGTCCAGGAATGCAGTTCCTTAGCAATGAGCAGTACAACCAAATCTTCACAATGCACGGAACCATTATGTTGCTTATGTTTGCAACACCTTTGTTCGTCGGCTTTGCAAACATCATCATGCCGCTGCAAATCGGTGCGGCAGATGTTGCATTCCCGCGTTTGAACATGTTGTCTTACTGGTTATACCTCTTTGGTTCCTTGATGGCCTTCGGTGGTTTTTTATCTCCGGGTGGAGCGGCTTCATTTGGATGGACCGTTTATGCGCCGTTATCTAACTCCCAGTACTCACCGGGAATAGGTTCGGATCTCTGGCTGATCGGTTTAACTATCAGTGGTCTTGGAACAATCTTGGGTGGCGTTAACTTCATTACAACTATCTTCACAATGCGCGCACCTGGAATGACGATGTTCCGCATGTCTATCTTCTCTTGGAACGTTCTGCTGACTTCAATTTTGGTACTACTTGCATTCCCACCACTAGCAGCTGCATTACTAGGACTGGAATCAGATCGTTTATATGGAACGCATCTCTTTGATCCGGCAAATGGTGGTGTGATGCTCTTCCAGCACTTGTTCTGGTTCTTCGGCCACCCCGAGGTTTATATTCTCGCACTGCCATTCTTTGGAATTGTGACTGAGATTTTGCCGGTGTTTAGTCGCAAACCTATCTTTGGTTATCTGGGCTTGATCGCGGCAACAATTGCTATTGCAGCACTTTCAGTATCTGTTTGGGCACACCACATGTTCGCAAGCGGTCAGGTGCTCTTGCCATTCTTCTCATTCATGACATTTCTTATCGGTGTTCCAACCGGTGTGAAGTTCTTTAACTGGATCGGAACGATGTGGAGAGGTCACGTAACCTTCGAAACACCGATGTTGTGGGTTATGGGATTCCTAATCACCTTCTTGTTTGGTGGAATTACCGGAATCATCCTTGCTTCACCTCCACTTGATTTTGCAGTTTCTGCAAGTTATTTCGTTGTTGCGCACTTCCACTACGTTCTATTTGGAACAGTGGTGTTTGCGATGTTTGCCGGCTTCTACTTCTGGTGGCCTAAGTTCACCGGAAAGATGCTCAATGAGACTCTTGGAAAGATCCACTTCTGGACCTTGTTCTTTGGCTTCCATCTCACCTTCTTGATCCAGCACTGGCTTGGAATTAAGGGCTTCCCTCGTAGATACGCAGATTACTTGCCAACTGATGGCTTCACCTTCATGAACACTGTTTCAACAGTTGGTTCATTCCTGCTTGCACTTTCAATGATCCCATTCGCGATCAACATCTGGATTACTCGTAAAGCTCCTATGGTTGGTGTCGATGATCCTTGGGGTTACGGCGCGTCACTGGAGTGGGCAACATCCTGCCCACCTCCTCGCCACAACTTCCTGACTATGCCTCGCATCTCATCTGAGCGACCTGCTTTCGATCTCCATCATCCACATGTAAAGACTGAAGGGCATAAGTAAACAATGAAAGCATCCTGGAAGTTATTCGGCGGCTTAAGTGTTTTTTACGCAATCATGACAGCGATTTACTGGTGGGTCGGTGGAGAGCCAGTTGGAATTGTCGGAATGCTTCTCTCAGCAGGTCTGGCGGGCATGGTGGGTTTCTATGTTTGGTTTACCCAAAAGCGAATCGGCGTAACTCTTCCGGAAGATAACTTAACCGCAGAGATTGCAGATGGCGCTGGAGAGCTTGGCTTCTACAGCCCACACTCATGGTGGCCGCTTCCGGTCGCTGTATCTGCTTGCATCTTTGCATTAGGCCTCATCATCGGTTGGTGGCTTTCTCTTATTGGCTTGGGCGCTCTTGTCATTTCAATTATTGGAATGGTTACAGAGTATGAAAAGCCTGAGATTGCATCTGCGCACTGATGAACTCTCATCGCGCTGAAATACTTCCAGCAGATCTGCCAAAATAAGGCAGCGGCGCGAATAACGATTAACGCTCCAGCTCATCTCATCTTTGATCTCTTGGCCAATCCAGCCTCCCACCAACTCTTTGACGGATCAGGTACGGTCCGAGATGCAGTGTCAGGTCCGGAGCGTTTATTTCTGGGCGCGCAATTCGGTATGGCGATGAAGATCAAGGTTCCATACAGAATTAAGAACACTGTTATAGCTTTTGAGGAGAATCAAAAGATAGCCTGGTGCCACCTTATGAAGTGGAGCTGGAGCTACGAGCTGCAAGCCATTTCCCCCAATCAAACCATCGTCACCGAGTCATTTGATGCAAGCACCATTCCGGCTTTCGCAAAGTGGTGGTTAAGAAAGACCGGAGCGATGGCGCACAATCCCAAGTGGATGGCAAAGTCATTGGTCGCACTTAAGGAAATCTGCGAAGCTTGAGTTTGCAAAGGTTTGCGCCCGCTCTCTTTGTTCTTCTGTGGAGCACAGGGTTTGTAGGCGCTAAGTACGGCCTACCGTATGCAGATCCCTTTATCTTTCTTTCGATACGAATTTTAATCGCGGCCGCACTTTTGTTTTTGTTGGCTCGTTTATTGAAAATGCCAAGTCGAATAGGCACAAGTGCCGTTTTCAGGTCATCATTAATTGGCTTCTTTCTCCATGCCTGTTATTTAGGAGGCGTCTTCTATTCAATCTCTCGGGGCTTGCCAGCGGGGGTCGCAGCGGTTGTCACCAGTCTGCAACCAGTTTTTGTTTCACTCATCGCTGTAAAGGTATTAGGGGAGAGGCTTAAGGCGATTCAGCTCCTGGGGCTTGCCTTAGGTTTAGCGGGAGTTTTTCTAGTCCTTGGGCCTTCTTTTGAAACAAACACTTCAATCGTGGCGGTTATTGCAATTGTTGTTGCTCTCATCGGAAGTACGACAGCTACAGTGCTACAAAAGAAGATAGGCGCTGACATTCCATTGCTGTCTCTTATACACATCTCCGAGCCCACGAGACAGGCAGAAATCTCG
>CALMBJ010000058.1 GCA_937860175.1 uncultured Actinomycetes bacterium | reverse complement strand
CAGGCGCGGTAAACCAAAGTTTTCTGCCAGGTTTCCTGCTGGTTGCATCAGATTGGGACCGGTTACCGCACCGATGGTTGAACCCCACACCACAAATGAAAGCTGCTTTGCACGTGTTTGATCAGTTGCTAAATCAATTGCGGCAAAACGCGCTTGATATCCGGCAGCAGATGCGGCACCAACCATGAATGTGCCAATCAACATCAAGAAGATATTGCTCAGTGAGCCACCAAGGATTGCAAAGAGCGAACCGATAGCACCGGCTGTGTAACCAACAGATAAAGCTAATCTGCGTCCACCTCGAGCGGTTAATCGTGCAAGAGGTAGTGCTAAAGCAGCAGCACCTAAAACAGCACTAGTTTGCGCAAGACCTGCAAGGGTTTCAGAATCGGTAATTGATGAGACAAGAAGCGAGCCAGCAGCAACTGTTCCTGCGACGCCGACACCGCTCAAAATCTGCGCAACAGAAAGAGTCTTTACAACTCTTTTCTGCAGCGCTGAATTTGGCATTAAGGAACCAATCGCAACCAAACAGCGGTATCTGTTGGCAATGTGTGTCCTGTTACCGGACCACTTGCTACCAAGATCTGACTATTGCTTGGAAGTTGCATTGGTGCGCCGAAGTTGATGTAACAAGCAAAATCTCCAGGACGTTCAAAGGCAACAACATCCTTGCCTGCTTCAATCCATTCCATTGGCCCATCACCAAGACCAGGCTCTAACTTTCGCAACGCTAAAGCTTCGCGGTACATTGAAAGGGTTGAACCTTCAACACCATCTTGGCTATCTACTGAGTACTTGCCCCACCATGATGATTGTGGCAACCACGCCTCTTCTGGCTTTAATGAATCATTTGTTGAGAATCCAAATGCACCCTTTGGATCTGAAGACCAAGGAATTGGAACACGACAACCATCGCGGCCACGATCTTGATAGCCGCTCATCTTCCAGCGAGGATCTGTTAAGCGATCTTCAGGAAGATCACGAACCTCAGGTACTGCGAGCTCTTCACCTTGGTACAGATATGTTCCGCCAGGTAATGCAAGGGTCATCAGAGTTGCACTGCGTGCACGCAAAGTGCCACGTGCAATGTTGAGCTTTGATGCATCACCTTGACGTGACAAGGTTGTATCACCGTGATTTGTTAAGCCAAGGTCTAGGCGATCAACAGAGCGCACAACATCATGATTGTTGAAAACCCATGAAGTAGGTGCGCCAACTTCGGCTAAAGCATCGATTGAGTTATCAATCTTCTTTTTGATCTCTGCCGCATCCCACAAAGTTGTGAGCATCTCAAAGTTAAATGAGTTTTGAAGTTCATCTGGGCGTACATATCGAGCGATACGTGATGCTGGGCTTACCCAAGCCTCTGCAACAGCCATGCGGTCTCCAGGGTATGAATCAAAGATTTTGCGCCATGAACGATAGATATCGTGAACACCTTCTTGATCCCAGAACGGCTTGTGCTCTGTTCCAAGCATCGTTGCTGCTGGATCTTTTCGAATATCTGGCAGACCTGCTTCTTTGATCATTCCATGTGCAACATCGATACGGAATCCATCGACTCCACGATCTAGCCAGAATTTCAAAACATCTTCTAGATGATCCTTAACCTCTTGGTTTTCCCAATTGAGATCTGGTTGTTCAACTGCAAAGAGGTGTAAGTACCACTGACCAGGTGTGCCATCGGCTTCAGTGATGCGGTGCCAGGCAGGACCACCAAATACAGCCTCCCAGTTATTTGGCGGAAGATCTCCATTTTCACCTTTGCCATCACGGAACATGTAACGATCGCGTTCCTTTGAACCCGGCTTTGCAGCTAGCGCTTCCTGAAACCACTTGTGCTCATTTGATGTGTGGTTAGGAACGATGTCCACAATGAACTTAATTCCAAAGTCATGTGCCTCTTTAATCAGTTGCTCTGCTTGTGCCAATGTTCCGTAAGCAGGTTCGATATTCATGTAATCAGAAACGTCGTAACCGTGATCATGTTGTGGTGATGGATACCAAGGTGAAATCCAGATCGCATCAATTCCAAGTGATTTTAGGTACGGAAGTCGTGAGCGAATACCTTCTACATCGCCGATGCCATCGCCATTTGAGTCAGCAAATGAGCGTGGATAGATCTGGTAGGTAACCGCATCTCTCCACCAAGGACGTTCTTCGCGCGATGCTAGGTGTGCCATCGTTACTTCTCCTCTTCAAGGTACTTGGTAAGGAATTCGCGCTCAGCATCTGTCAGCGGGCGTGACTTCTTGGTATCCATAGAAACGGTAACCTGCACAGTTTTGATCCGTGCAATAAGTTCATCACCATTCTTCATTTCATAGGTAAGAGCAAATGAGGAGTTACCGATTTTGTGTACCCAAATCTCGACATCGATGTAGATGTCTCCTGTGTAAATAGGAGCGATGAAATCAACTTCGGCGCGAGCAACAACCATCTCGATCATCTTGGACCATGCAAAACGAGCCTCTTGTGCATATACAAGATAGGTAGCGTTGTTTACATGACCGAAAGCATCTAGGTCTCCCCAGCGAACATATTGTTTGTTCTGATACTTCATTAGCGGGTCAGCTTTCGGTATGTCATGCGATGTGGGCGTGATGCTTCAGAGCCCAAACGCTCAATCTTGTTAGCTTCGTAGCTTTCAAAGTTTCCTTCAAACCAGAACCACTTTGCATCGCCTTCGTAAGCCAAGATGTGTGTTGCTACACGGTCAAGGAACCAACGATCGTGAGAGATCACAACTGCGCAACCTGGAAATTCAAGTAAGGCGTTTTCAAGTGATCCAAGTGTTTCAACATCAAGGTCATTTGTTGGCTCATCCAGAAGCAATAGGTTTCCACCTTGCTTAAGGGTTAGCGCCAAGTTCAAACGGTTGCGCTCTCCACCAGATAGAACTCCGGCAGGCTTTTGTTGATCTGGGCCCTTGAAACCAAAACAAGAAACATATGCGCGTGAAGGCATCTCAACCTGGCCGACCTTAATAAAGTCATTGCCATCTGAAACAACTTCCCACAGTGATTTCTTTGCATCGATTCCACCACGGCTCTGATCAACATATGAAATCTTTACAGTTTCACCGATCTTTACAGATCCTGAATCTGGTTGTTCCATACCCATAAGGGTCTTGAAAAGTGTTGTTTTACCAGCACCATTTGGACCAATGATTCCAACGATTCCGTTGCGTGGCAGCGTAAATGAGAGATCTTCAATAAGGACGCGGTCTCCGAAGCCCTTAGTTAAGTTATTTACTTCAATAACTACATTGCCAAGACGTGGACCAGGTGGAATCTGAATCTCTTCAAAGTCCAACTTACGCATCTTGTCCGCTTCAGCTGCCATCTCTTCGTAACGTGCAAGACGTGCCTTTGACTTTGCTTGACGGCCCTTTGCATTTTGGCGAACCCAATCGAGCTCTTCTGCCAAACGCTTAGCGCGCTTTGCATCCTTTTGTCCTTCAACCTTTAAACGTGCAGCTTTTGTTTCAAGGTAAGTCGAGTAATTTCCTTCATATGGATATGCGCGACCGCGGTCGAGTTCAAGAATCCACTGGGCAACATTGTCCAAGAAGTATCTATCGTGAGTGATCGCAACTACTGCACCTACATACTTGTTCAAATGCTGCTCAAGCCACAAAACAGATTCTGCATCTAAGTGGTTTGTAGGCTCATCAAGAAGTAAAAGATCTGGTGCTTGCAATAACAACTTACACAAAGCGACGCGACGCTTTTCTCCACCAGACAAAACTGAAACATCTGCATCAGGTGGTGGACAACGAAGTGCATCCATCGCTTGTTCTAGTTGAGAATCTAGCTCCCAAGCATTGCGATGATCGAGCTGCTCTTGCAGCTCTCCCATTTCAGCTAACAGCTTGTCGTAATCTGCATCAGGGTTTGCCATCTCGGCGCTGATCTCATCAAAGCGAGCCAGCATGGCAACTGTTTCTGCCACACCCTCTTTAACGTTGTCGATTACATTCTTGGTCTCATCAAGTTGTGGCTCCTGGAGCAAAATTCCGACTGTGTAGCCCGGAGTCAGGTACGCCTCACCATTGGATGGTTGCTGTAGGCCCGCCATGATCTGCAGAACGGTGGACTTACCCGCTCCGTTGGGACCGACCACGCCGATCTTGGCGCCTGGATAAAACATGATCGTGACATCATCAAGGATGACCTTGTCACCGTGCGCTTTTCGCGCCTTCTTCATCGTATAAATGAACTCAGCCATGGGATGAAACCTTAGTGGTTCATGTCGGTAGACTTGGCATTCGACCCCTACAGGCGCCTGTAGCTCAGTCGGATAGAGCACCCGCCTTCTAAGCGGGTTGTCGCAGGTTCGATTCCTGCCAGGCGCGCATGGCCAATGAACAACCCAATCTGATCTGGATCGACTGCGAAATGACGGGGCTCTCGCTCGAGAAAGATGTCCTCGTCGAAATCGCCGTCCTCGTTACCGACTCGGATTTAAATGTAATTGGCGATGGAGTCGATGTTGTCATCAAGGCAACCCCTGAACAGCTCGCAGGCATGAATGAGTTTGTCACGCAGATGCACACAACCTCAGGGCTCATCACTGAAATTCCTAATGGCATCTCTGTGCAAGAAGCAGAAGCCCGTGTTATCGCGTATCTAGAAAGTGCAGCTACTCAACCTGGAAAATCTCCATTGGCCGGAAACTCTGTCGGCGTTGATCGCTCATTTATTGCACGAGACATGCCACTGCTCAATGAGTA
>CALMBJ010000057.1 GCA_937860175.1 uncultured Actinomycetes bacterium | reverse complement strand
AGATAGACCAGCAACAATTGCAATCGGCACCGCAAGAATCAATGGACATGGTGTTGCAGCCACCAATACCGCGACCGCTCTATCAATATCGCCGGTCAGTATCCAAGCCAGAGCGGCAACACCTAAGGCAATTGGAACAAAGCGAGTTGCCCATTTATTGGCCAACCGCACACCAGGTGCTGAATGCGCTTGTGCAGATTTAACTAACTTGATGATGCCTTCATATGTGCTGTTCTCAGATGTAGTTGTGGCAACAAACTCAAAGGGTGCACCTGCGTTTAGAACACCACTAGCGATCGGCTCCCCTACTTTTCGCAGCACCGGAAGCGGCTCACCGGTAAGTGCGGACTCATCTAAATTTGCCTCGACACTGAGTAATCCATCAGTTGGCGTAATCTCACCTGCACGAATGAGTAGTCGATCACCGATTGCAATCTCTTCAACCTTGATCTTTTCAAGAGAGCCGTTGGTACCAATGCGATTGACGAAACGTGGCATCCGAGCCAGCAAGGCTTTCAACTGACGCTCTGCCTGTCCTACCGCCCAAGTTTCAAGTACACGACCAGATGCAAGCATTACTGAGATAACCGATGCAGCAAAGTACTCACCTGTAAGTAAGGTGCTAGTTAAAGATAAAACCGCTAAAACATCTGAACCCATGCTTTTATTGCGAAGATCGCGGATAAACCAGGTGATCGCTGGAATCAGACCGATTATTCCTGAGGCGACCCAGAAAAGCGTTGATGTAAATCCAAGAGCTAAAGTGGCCAATGAGGCAAAAAGAAGCAGATTAATCGCTTTGCGCTCATTCATTGAACAAGGGTACTTCTTTATCGTGCTGAGGTAGCCTTGCAACATGAGCACAGTTGAGATTGCCTTTCTTGGTGCGACCGAGACTGTAACCGGAAGTCGATTCTTAATCACATCGGATAAATCAAAGATTCTTGTTGATTGCGGAATGTTTCAAGGTGTTAAATCAGATCGACTCAAGAACTGGGATCCATTTCCGGTTGAGCCAAACACCATAGATGCAATCGTGTTAAGTCACGCTCACTTAGACCACTCTGGATACTTGCCAGTTCTAGTCCGTGATGGATTTAAAGGACCGATTTACTCAACCCATTACACAAAGGCGCTCACCGCTGTGATCTTGCGCGACTCTGCGCATTTGCAAACAGAGGATGCTAAGTACGCGGTCAAAAAAGGGTACTCAAAGCATGCAGAACCTAAAGCACTTTATGGCGAAGAAGAGGTCGATAAGACCCTGCCACTATTTTCCGAGGTTGCTTACCGAACCAGAACGCAGTTAACCGAGGATTCATTTCTAACTCTTTACCCATCAGGGCACATCCTTGGCTCATCATTTATTGAGCTCGAAGTAGCTGGGCGAAAGTTTTTGTTTACCAGCGATCTAGGGCGCAATAACCACCCCATACTCTCTGACCCTGATGCAGCACCTACCGAAGGCATTGATGTCGTTGTCACCGAATCTACTTATGGTGATCGCACACACGAGACACCCGAAGAGTTGTTTGCCGATGAGTTAAACGCTGCCTTCAAACGCGGTGGCACAGTTTTGATACCAGCCTTTGCCGTTGATCGAACAGAGGTAATCTTGATGAAACTACGTGAGCTAATTGAAAACAAGCAGATTCCAAATGTGCCAATTTATGTTGACTCACCTATGGCATTGACCGCACTTGATTACTACCGTGAGGCGATTGCGTCAGAATCTCGCGAGATCCGGGAGCACATGCATACCCGTTATCACGATCAAGATCCCTTTGACACTGGTGAGCTGTATCAGATGCGCA
>CALMBJ010000056.1 GCA_937860175.1 uncultured Actinomycetes bacterium | reverse complement strand
AAACAAAGAGCCCGATACCACCAATAAGAGCGCAAAGCCGATCGCTGCAGCTGCGGCACAGTACCCATACTGCTTAATCCGAAAATCTTCATAATCCTTTTCGCTGCTACGGCCTAACTCTTCGAGTCTGGTGCGCAGTTGAGTTTTATCATCACTATCTCTGGCTGTTTTTCGTGAAAATCTTTTTGCCTCGCTGAGTGGATCCTGCTGATCGCCAACAAGTATCAAGAAGGCAGCGGGAATAACCAGCAAAGCGGTTGCGACAAATGTCATCATCATTTTAAGTGGCTCCGAATCGCTAACTTTGATTCAGCGCCCTGCGTAAAAACTCGAGGCGTCTGAGGTAATCGGCCTAAACGATTCATCCAGATATATGCAATACCTGTCATGAATAATCCAGCGATCAAAATAACTGCCCCAGTTGGCGTTGAGTATGCAACCGCGGTACTTGGCTGGGTCGAAAGAAGTAACAAGAGAATCCAAGGAGCGGCAGCGGAAATATGAGCGGAGTTTTTTATCCAGCCATGTTTGACATCAATCTCACGACGAAGCGCTAAATCCTGTCGAAGAAAATCTCCTAGAGTGCGAAGGATCTGCAAGAGTTCACTCCCGCCCAAACTCTTTGCGATTAGAAGCGCCTCAAAAATCTGATCACTTCCATGGTGGGCAAAACCTGCACGTAACTCCTCGATAGCTTCAGTTAAATCACCGCTGCTGAACAATGTTGATTTGAAGCGAACAAAGGAGGGTCGCAAAACCTCTGGACCACGAGTAGCTAAGCCAGCAAGTGATTCAGATAAAGACAGACCTGATTGAATTCCTGACATCAGATGATCAATAACTTCAGGCCATGCTGCAACTAGCGCAGCTTCGCTCATGCCGGTTTTAGTCTTAACCGTTACAAAAGCGATACCTGCTGCCAAAGCTCCAAATGCAGCTGCAATTACTAAAGAACGAGTCATCAGCAGAACGATCGCTGTAGAGATTGAGGCCGAGATTCCTATTCGCAGCGAAAGTTTCATACATGCCACCAAGAAGCCAATGGCGCGCCTGTATTTGCAAATCTTTCGGGGTGCGGAAGTGCTCCTACTCCACGGATGTACTGGCTGCCATCCCACTTCCATAACATCTCTATCTCTGCACGATCATTTTCATATCGGCCCGTTACCGCCGCTACCTCATTGATTCTTCGTACACCTGCAGAATCTAAGGTCGCATGAACAATTAAATCGATTGCAGATGCAACAGTTGGAGCGATGAACTTGTGCGAGATGTTTTCTCCTGCAAGCAATGGCAGGGTTTGTAACTTAACAATTGCATCTCGAGGTGAGTTGGCATGAAGAGTTCCCATGCCAGGCAAGCCAGAGTTCAAGGCGATCAGAAGATCAAGGGCTTCAGCCTCACGAACCTCACCAACAATTATTCTTGAAGGCCTCATTCGAAGCGACTCCTTGATTAATCTGCGCAGCGGAATTTCTCCCTCGCCCTGCAGGTTGGCACTGCGCGTCTGCATTTGTACAACATCGGGAAGTTGAGGAGTAAGTTCAAAGACCTCCTCAATCGTGATCACTCTTTCACTTCTCGGAACCTGTCTCTTATACACATCTGACGCTGCCGACGATCTACTCTGTGTA
>CALMBJ010000055.1 GCA_937860175.1 uncultured Actinomycetes bacterium | reverse complement strand
CTCGTGGGCTCGGAGATGTGTATAAGAGACAGGCTCAGGATTATGACAAAAACGAAGATGTTATCTACCGATAGTGCGTACTCAGTCAACCAACCAGCAAAAAACTCTTTTTGTGCATTTGGATCTGATGTCCAGCCCGGCAGCATGATTCCAAAAACAATCGCCGCAGACACATAGATAAATGTCCAGATTCCCGCCTCAGTCATTGTTGTCTCTTTGTTGCGACGAACGATCGCAAGAATTAAGTCAAAGAGAATTACAAGAGAGAGAATTCCAATGGTTAGTAGCCATGTAGTCGTAGATTCCATTAGTGCAGTCTGTCACTTAGTGATGGACCCAGATAGTTGAAATCGCCGGAATTGTCATCTTTCCATCACGAGCATCAACCGTTCCCACGCTCACGATCAAAAGTTTCCCGCTTAATTCAACCTCAACTGGTGAATCTGACAGATTCATATAGACAGAAATATTGCCACGACGGACAGCGAGCAGGCTTGCACTTTTCGCTCCGTGTTCAGGTGATTCAAGCCAAGTAATACCACCTTGTGAGATTAAATGATCGGCCCTTAGTTTTAACGCAGTGCGATAAAGATTAAGCGTGCTCTTTGGATCTGCGCTTTGCTTTTCGACAGTTAGCCCTTTCCACTTGTCAGTCAGTGGTAACCAAGGTGTTCCAGTTGTAAATCCAAATGGTGCCGCTTCACCATTCCACGGAAGTGGCACACGTGCGCCATCGCGTCCTTTTTGTACTCCCTTGGTTCTGATGTAAATCGGATCTTGTCGTGAAGAATCTGGGATCTCGCCATCAGGAAGGCCTAACTCTTGACCTGCAAAAACATAGCAAGAGCCAGGTAGCGCCAAAACAAAGAGTGCAAGTGCGCGTGCTTCAACTTCTCCGATACGTGATGCAACACGTGGAGAGTCATGGTTGCTAAGCGCCCATGTAGGCAAGGCACCGACAGAATCCATTAAATCAATTGAACGAGTTACAACCCCGTAGAGAAAATCAGCCTTAAATGGCGCATCCAATAAATCAAAGTTAAAGACCTGATGTAGTTCATCACTTCGTACATATCTGGTTGCATTTACAGGAGGGTGAACCCATGCTTCGGCTACCGCCATGATTTCGCGTCCTTGATAAGAGTCAAAGAGCTTTCGCCATTTGCGATAGATCTCATGTACGCCCTGTCGATCAAAGTAAGGAACTGTCGGAAGCAACGCGTAGCGAATCTCAGGATCCATAGAAACATCTAGCCGTAGCGCATCACTGATTCCCTGCGGGTCAGGGTGATTGGTTAAAAGGTTCTCCTTTATCAAACCATGTGCAACATCGATACGGAAACCATCAACTCCTAGATCTAACCAAAAACGCAAAGTAACTTCGTAATCACTAGCGACCTCTGGATTTTCCCAGTTGAGATCTGGTTGTGATGAATCAAAAAGATGGAGGTAGTACTGACCATCTTCTACCTGTGTCCATGATGGTCCGCCAAAGAGTGAGATCCAGTTATTTGGTGGTGTTCCATCTTCGTTGGCATCATAAAAATGAAAGCGAGCTCGCTCGGCAGAACCCCGCCCAGCTTTTAGCGCCTGCTGGAACCACACATGTTGATCAGAAAAATGATTTGGTACAACATCGACAAGAACCTTCATACCCAGTGAATGTGCAACATCAATTAACTTCTTTGCATCAGCCAAATCGCCAAAACGTGGATCTACATCGCGAGGATCGGCGACGTCATAGCCGCCATCTTTATTTGGCGAGGTATAAAAGGGGCTTAACCAGATCGCATCCACGCCAAGCTCCTGCACATATTGCAGCTTTGAGGTGATTCCCTGAAGATCACCCTCGCCATCACCATTACTGTCAAAAAAAGACCGTGGGTAGATCTGGTAGATAGTGGCTTCTTTCCACCACGGCGAGGATTTCATGGTGAAAGGCTACGGATTGAGCATTACCTAAACAATGTAAAAAGGATGTAACTCAGGCTCGTTTGTTTCTCTTTTATAACGTTTATTCATACCGTTACACTTTAAGCATGGAAATCCTTTACTCAGTCTTGCTTTTCTTAATCTTGCTCGGAACCCTTTACTGCATTCGCTCCCTAAGAGCCTTGCACGGAAAAGTAGCCAAGAAGAGTGAACAGATCTCCCGCGAAATTCACAAGGCTGCTGTCGAGAACAAGAAACTATCTATGGTTGCTTACCGACAAACAGAGGCCTTCATTCAATTGAGCAATCTGCTCGAGTTCAAAGCACCAATTCCTTCAACTCGTAGCTGGGCTGCATCTCCTGACCTACTGTTACTTATTTCAGAGACTGTAAAGAAAACCAAGCCTTCTTTAGTCGTAGAACTTGGTTCTGGTGTTTCAACATTAGTGAGTGCAAAATCTGGTGCTCGTAAGGTTGTAAGCATTGATAACTCTGAGGAGTATGGTGCAAAAACCCGCGATCTACTCAAGGAGCACAAAGTACGCGGAGTTGAGATTCGAATTGCTCCCTTGCGCCCATATGCAAATGGCTCTGATTGGTATGACATATCGACAATCAAAGATTTAAAGAAGATTGATTTACTCATTGTTGATGGCCCACCAGGATCTAAGAACCCAGAAGCAAGATACCCAGCATTCAAAGAGTTCAAAGATAAGTTGTCTGCAAAGGCGGTAATCATTATTGATGACGTAAACCGTGATGGGGAAAGAAAGCTGGCAGAGGATTTTGCAAAATCACTTCCAAATCACACTTTAACTATTTTGGATCATGAAAAGGGCACAGCGGTTATTTCACCTCGCTAATTAGATGCCAATAACCCGCGAAGAGGCATTCCACGAGGCTGCCTCAAAGATTCTAGATACATCGACCTTTGTTCGTGCCGTTTTATCAGGTAGACGCAGAAACATGAGCGTTGATTTTGAGCGGATCGATATTCGTCCGGTGGAGATTAAGGGTGTTCTCCATCTTCAATTAATGCAAAGCGATGGGCGTGCAACAACAGCAAAGAATCTCTTGCCATCTGCGATTGAAGTTGATCAGCTGCTCAATAGCGGTTACGCAAACATCACAGTGGAAAGCACTTACGAGGCTTATTCCATAAGAGTTACCAAGAGCGGGGATGCGCAGGTCCATACAGAAAAGCGTGCTTCAGAGCAAAACCTTGCTCATGATAAGAAGAAGGATCGATTGCTAGATGCAGGTGATCCCTTTTTAAGAGAGGTTGGAATCGCTGACGCAAAGGGCGTAATCAAGCCTTCTCGCCAAGATAAGTACAAGCAGGTAGAAGAGTTCTTGCGCTTGCTCTCACCTGCACTAAATGCGGCGATAGATGCAGGACAGATTCACAAGCCAACGCCTGAAAAGCCGCTACGAATTACCGATCTTGGTTGTGGCCATGCCTATCTGACC
>CALMBJ010000054.1 GCA_937860175.1 uncultured Actinomycetes bacterium | reverse complement strand
GTTGCAAAGGGCTGCCCAGTTGCAGGATTAACCAGCGTTGTGGTTTCACCCGAAGTTGAATCGACCGACTTACCATTGATGAAGTTATTGAGCTTTTTCATGCGACAGAGCCTAGCAATTGGCCCTAGAAGTAACTAGTCGTAATTTAGGCGACCGGTTTACCTTTTTCCGCAGCCGCTAATTGGCCACACGCCCCATCGATTTCACGTCCGCGAGTATCGCGAACCGTGACGGGGACTCCATAACTTTCAAGAATTCGCACAAACTCCGCTTCATCCTCGCGACGTGATGCTGTCCATTTGGAACCTGGGGTTGGGTTGAGAGGAATCAAATTAACGTGGGCGTTTCGGTTTTTCAGTAAACGTCCCAATAGATCGGAGCGCCAAGATTGATCATTAATGTCACGGATCAAGGCGTACTCAATTGAGTATCGACGGCCCGTCTTCTTTTCATACGCATCAGCTGCCGCCAAAACCTCGCGGACATTAAAACGATTGTTAATCGGAACCAAGGTGTCTCGCAGCTCATCATCAGGGGTGTGCAAGGAAACTGCCAAGGTGCAGCTAATACCCTCATCCATCAACTTTTCAATTCCATTAACTAAGCCCACTGTAGAAACAGTTACCGAACGGGCACTGATACCAAGTCCATCTGGATTTGGATCTGTGATGTTACGAAGGGTTCTAACAACTGCGTTGTAATTTGCGAGTGGTTCGCCCATTCCCATAAACACAATATTTGAAAGTCGAGTTGGACCACCAGGAAGCTCACCATTTGCACATGCACGAGCGGCGGCAACGATCTGATCGGTGATCTCAGCGGCTGAAAGATTGCGAGTTAAGCCCGCCTGACCCGTTGCGCAAAATGGGCAGTTCATTCCGCAGCCGGCTTGGGAGGAGATGCAAACCGTTACTCGATCTGTGTAACGCATCAGTACGCTCTCAACTAAAACGCCATCATGTAACTTCCACAAATCTTTCCGGGTCATGCCGTTATCTGTCGTGCGAGTTGTCACGAGTTCACTCATCTTCGGAGTTAATGCATCAGCTATCGCCTGGCGTTGGTCAGCTGGAATATCTGTCCACTCATCTGGATTGTTAGATAAGTGTGAAAAGTAATGATTAGCAACCTGACTCGCGCGGAATGGCTCAAAACCTAACTCCTTGGCAAATGCTTTTCGGTCAGCGGGTGCGAAGTCGGCAAGGTGCTTGGGGGCTTTTTTGCGCTGTACCGGCTCATCAAAAACAAGGTTTATCTC
This sequence comes from uncultured Actinomycetes bacterium, assembly GCA_937860175.1. Lineage (GTDB taxonomy): Bacteria > Actinomycetota > Actinomycetes > Nanopelagicales > Nanopelagicaceae > Planktophila. The sequence continues at coordinate 5,252 of CALMBJ010000054.1, read as the reverse complement.
AGGCACTTTTCCGCTCATAAGAAGTGCTTCACAAGTTCAAGGGCCAGCCACATAGCAGGGGCTGATAAAACTACAGAATCCAAACGATCTAACATGCCGCCATGACCGGGTAGCAAGGTGCCCATATCCTTCAAGCTCAAATCTCGCTTCATGGCGCTTTCAATTAAATCTCCGCAGGTTGCGGTGAAAACAATCATCAAGCCAACGATTATGCCGATCCACCAATGCATATCCATGATGTAGTTAAAGGCTAAGGCTCCACCGATCATGGTAAAGATCAATGAACCAGCTAAACCTTCCCAGGTTTTCTTAGGAGAAATCTTTGGAACTAGTGGATGTTTTCCGAGGAGTACTCCGACTATGTAGCCGAAGGTGTCATTGCATCCCACCAAAACGACAAAGGTCATTACACGTTGAAAACCAGTACTTGGTCGAGCCAAGAGAATTAAAAAGCCAGCCAAGAAAGGCAGGTATAAAAGACCAAAAGTTGTCGCCGTTGCTTTTGCAACAAAACCCTCTGGACCTTGTAGCAATGCGCGAATCAGAAGTAATGGGAAGGCGATTGCGGTTGCTATTGCAAGACCTGCAACTCCCCCAACCCATGCAGCGTATGACAATCCAATAGCAGCCAGAGTCAAACCATTAAATGAAATTACGATTCCGCGCGCGGTAAATGCACGAACTAATTCGCGCACACCCAAGATGACAGCGATGGCAACCACAAATGCGAAGATGACGCGTTGATAAGAAAGTGCAAACCAAACGAGTGCGATCAACGACAAGCCGACGCCAATAGATGGCAGCAGCTTTCGCCCAGCCTTCTTATTGATGGCATCAACGATCGAGTGCAGATCTGACATATGTGAGCCCCTAGACCTCTAGGAGTTCAACCTCTTTGTGCTTGAGTAATTCATCGATCTTTGCAACATGATCTGCGGTGATCTTTTCAAGCTCTTTTTCACCTCGCGCTAAATCATCTTTTCCAATATCGCCATCTTTTTCTAGCTTTTCCATCGCCTCTTTAGCCGCACGACGGATATTTCGCATTGAGATCTTTGAATCCTCAGCCTTGGTCTTTACAACTTTGATGTACTCCTTGCGGCGCTCTTCTGTAAGTTGCGGAAAGTTAACGCGGATAACTGAGCCATCATTGCCCGGGTTTACCCCTAAATCTGATTCGCGAATCGCCTTTTCGATCGATGCCATCGCGCCCTTATCAAATGGAGAAATTAAAGCCATGCGCGCCTCTGGAACCTGAATCGTTGCCAATTGAGAAAGCGCGGTGTAAGTGCCGTAGTAATCAACCATGACCTTGTTAAACAGAGATGGATGTGCGCGACCTGTGCGGATTGTTGCGAAATCATCTTTAGCAACCTCAACCGCTTTATTCATCTTGGTTTCAGCGTCCTTCAGGGCGCTTGCTACATCTGCCATTTCTCTACTCCTCTTACCGCTTTTGCATCTATCTCATCGCTTATGCGACGAGAGTTCCAATTACTTCACCGCGAACGGCACGGCCAATATTTCCATTTTTCATTAAATCAAAGACAACGATTGGTAACTTGTTTTCGCGGCACAAAGCAAAGGCTGCAGCATCTGCAACAGCAAGTGACTTAGACAAAACCTCGCTGTAGGTAATTGTGTCGTACTTAGTTGCTTGTGGATCCTTCTTGGGATCTGCGCTGTAGACACCATCGACTCCACTCTTTGCTAGCAGAAGCGCTTCGGCGCCGATTTCAAGGGCGCGTTGTGCAGACACTGTGTCTGTCGTAAAGAATGGCATTCCGGCACCTGCACCAAAAATTACAACGCGACCCTTTTCAAGGTGGCGGATTGCGCGAAGTGGAATGTATGGCTCTGCGACCTGACCCATTGTGATTGCGGTTTGAACACGGGTTGCAACACCCTCTTTTTCGAGAAAATCTTGAAGTGCCAAACAGTTCATCACCGTTCCAAGCATTCCCATGTAGTCAGCACGCGCGCGATCCATGCCACGCTGTGAGAGCTCTGCTCCACGGAAGTAGTTTCCACCACCAACAACGATTGCGACCTGTACTCCGGAACGAGCTACATCTGCGATCTGACGAGCAATATCTTGCACAACATCGGGATCAACACCGATGCCCTTTTCTCCACCAAAAACTTCTCCAGAAAGTTTAAGGAGCACTCTCCGATACGTTCCTCTTGTACCGGGCATGAGTGCTCCTTACCTTCTGATGATAGTTCGTTGTACTAAGTCTAAGCGATCCGACCTAGTCCTTATTGACCCACGCGGAAGCGATGGAAGGCCTTAACAGCTGTTCCCGCCTCGTCGAGGATCTGCTTAACAGTCTTCTTTGCATCCTTAGCGAATGACTGCTCGATCAAGGAAACTTCCTTAACAAAACCAGTCACGCGGCCTTCGATGATCTTTGAAAGTGAAGCCTCAGGCTTACCCTCTTCGCGCGCTGTCTCTTCTGCGATACGGCGCTCGTTTTCGATTAAGTCAGCTGGAACATCTTCACGATTAACAAACTGCGGAGCAAATGCTGCAATGTGCTGTGCGATGTCCTTGCCAACTTCAGCTGCATCCTTAACAAGCTCAACCAATACACCAACCTGTGGTGGTAGATCTGGGCTTGTACGGTGCAAGTAGATGCCAACTGGTGAATCCTTGATAACTGCAATGCGGCGAACTTCAATCTTCTCGCCCATAGTTGCATTTGCCTCATCAACAGTTGCCTGAACAGTGTTTCCATTAGCCATTGTTGAAGCAAGGAAAGCTTCTAGTGAATCAGATTGTGCATTTTGTAGATGTGCAAGAAGCTCATCTGCAAGTGCCACGAAGCGCTCACCCTTTGCAACGAAATCTGTTTCGCAGTTCAGTTCAAGCATTACGCCAAGGTTGCCCTCGACCTTTGCAACAACTGCACCATTTGAAGTCAGACGACCCTCGCGCTTTGTAATGCCCTTAAGGCCCTTAACGCGAATGATGTCTAGCGCCTTGTTGTAGTCGCCTTCTGCCTCATCTAAAGCCTTCTTGCAATCGAGCATTCCTGCTGCAGTTGCTTCACGAAGCTTCTTTACATCTTCAGCTGTGTAGTTAGCCAATTTATGCCTCCGGTGTTGTTGCTGCTGGTGCGTCGAGAATTTCCTTCTCCCAATCAGCCAATGGCTCTCCTGCAGCTACAGCTGCTGGAGCATCTGACTTTGCTTCTTCCTTTACATTTGCAGATCGTGCCTTGAGGCCAGCTGCAATTGCATCGGTGATAACGCGTGTCAGCAAGTCGATTGAACGGATTGCATCATCGTTACCTGGAATCTTGTAATCAACCTCATCTGGATCGCAGTTTGTATCCAAGATTGCGATAACTGGAATACCTAACTTCTTTGCTTCCTGAACCGCTAGGTGCTCCTTCTTGGTATCAACAACCCAAATCGCTGAAGGCAACTTGGTCATGTTGCGGATACCGTCGAGGTTCTTAAATAGTTTTTCGCGTTCGCGACGTAGAACAAGAAGCTCCTTCTTTGTTAGAAGCAGATCGTTCTTCTCTTCAAGAGCTTCTAGCTCCTTTAGGCGCTGAATACGCTTGTATACAGTTGGGAAGTTTGTAAGCATTCCGCCCAACCAACGCTCAGTCACTGTTGGCATTCCAACGCGTGCTGCGTGATTAATGATTGGCTCATGCGCTTGCTTCTTAGTTCCAACGAACAAAACGTGGCCACCCTTAGCAACAGTGTCCTTAACAAATTCATATGCTGAATCGATAAGTGCAAGTGACTGCTGGATGTCGATGATGTAGATGCCATTGCGCTCTGTGAAAATAAAGCGCTTCATCTTTGGGTTCCATCGACGAGTCTGGTGTCCGAAGTGGACTCCGCTGTCGAGGAGCTCTCGCATTGTTACAACTGCCATGACGGCATACTCCTTCTTAGGTTTTTTCTGCGCAGCAGAAGAAAACCCGCTCGGTTTATGGCCAAACAATTTGTTAGGCCCGTCGCACTCAAAATCACCGACCACAATTTCTTGTGGACCGAGGTGGTTATGCCGGCCGAAGCTGGTGAGTGCTGAGATGTCACCTATCTTTCGATGGGTGCAGAGCAAATCCTACCTGAGCGCAGATACCGAAATTACCGCCCGATTAGGCGCAGGGCTCCCCAAGCTGTGATGCGAAGGACCGCTTCCAGGGCGATTGTGAAGGACATTTTGCTGACCCCATGAGCCCTTTCAATAAAGGTAATTGGAGTTTCAGCAACCGATCCCCCACGAGAAATCGCCCTGCGGGTCATCTCAATTTGGAAACAGTATCCCTCGCTTCGAATTGTTGAGATCTCCATTTTTTTCAATAGCGCAGATGTGTAGATGCGAAAGCCTGAAGTTGTGTCCTTAACCCCTAAAGAAAGTAGCAGGTTGGCATATGTATTGGCCGATTTTGAAAGGTACTCGCGGAACTTGCTCCAATTAGCGATCCCACCATCGGCAACCCATCGAGATCCGATAATCAAGTCAGCGCTACCAATCCAATCCATCATCTTCTCAAGATCAGCAACCTGATGTGATCCATCGGCATCCATCTGAATGATGTAGGTGTAGCCACGATCAATCGCAATTGAAAAGCCGGTGCGATAAGCGCTACCTAGACCAAATTTGCCTTCGCGTTCAATGACCTCGATGCCAAGATCTCGCACAATCTGCGCAGTGCCATCGGGTGATCCATCATCTATAACAAGGACATCACAATCCAGAGGTTTCAACGCGACAAGAACTTCAGCAATACTTTCTGCTTCGTTATAGGTGGGAATAACAACCAATGATGCTCTCATGCGCGTGGGTGTGCCTGCTTGAAAGCTTTTTGTAATCGCTCCGTAGATACATGGGTATAAATCTGAGTTGTAGCTAAAGATGCATGTCCCAAAATTTCCTGCACTGTACGCAAATCTGCACCGCCTTCTAGTAAGTGCGTTGCGGCTGAGTGTCGCAGTGCATGTGGTCCCATACGTTCGATTCCTTCAATTGCTTCAAGGGCGTTATACACAACAGTGCGAACTGTGCGCTGATCAATGCGCTTGCCCCGTGCACCTAGGAAAACCGCGTTGCCCGATAGCGAGTTCTTCAATGACTCTCGGCCATCTTTTAACCAAGCATTCAAAGCTTTCATCGCTGGGTTTCCCAAGGGAATAGTTCTTTCCTTGTTTCCTTTACCTAGAACTCGAATTGTTTGCCGGTCGTAATCAATATCGCTCAAATCTAAACCGCAAAGCTCTGCCACACG
>CALMBJ010000053.1 GCA_937860175.1 uncultured Actinomycetes bacterium | reverse complement strand
TTCTCGATCAGTCAATGTACTTCCATCTGTTTCAGAGTTTGCCAGGGAAGTAAGCAGGTCATCTGCAGGATGCTTTCTTCGATAGGCCAGAAGTTCGGCCATGTAGTCTGTTAGCTGCTTTGATGCAACCTCTAACTCCTTTAATTGTGCTGCTGTGCGAGGTCCATCTAGGCCAATTTCTGCCAGAGCGTTTCCCCACTTATTAAACAGGTCTCTATCTTTCAAAGGCACGCCTAAAATCTCACAAATCATCTCTAGCGGTAGCGGGTTAGCTAATGCAGATACAAGCTCTACTTGGCCATCACTTGGTAGTTCCTGAACCAATCTGCTTGCAATTTTGTCTGCAGTTTCCTTCCAAGATTGCATTGCTCTATGTGTGAACGCTGGTATGACAAGCTTCTTTATTCGCGAATGCTCATCTCCATCCTTACCAAGGATTGAATCCAAGAAAATATCAACATCGTCTGTATTCTGACTATTGCCTAGAAAGATCTCTTCAAAAAAATTGTTAGGTTCAGTAACAGTTCGCCAATTGGGCGACTTCAGAACTTCCGCACAGATCTCGTAATCGGCAGTTAGCAGGACGCCGATACGGCTTTTTTGGATACTTTTCTCCCTAAGTTCAGCCGAGAACTCAGCGAGATCTGGAGCGGTTTCAAGTCGCCCAATAGGATCGCCAATCGCAGCCAATACCTTGGCTAAGCCTCTAGCGCTTGTCATTGCGATAGTAGCTGGAAAACCAGAGTTCATTTAGGGGACACCTTTCAGCTATGTTGCATTAATGCTACATAGCATATATGCTATTTTCTATGAGTCGCAATCCTGAAGAGCCGGTCTACAACCGCATAGAAGAGGCCCGTCTTGCTTTGGGGCTATCTAGGCAGGAACTTGCCGATAAGGCTGGAGTGCACTACCAAACCATTGGCTACCTGGAGCGCGAGGAGTACAGCCCTTCGCTGGTTCTGGCATTGCGAATTGCTAAGACGCTCAATCAAGAGGTTTCAGAGCTCTTTTCCCTCACACCATTCAAGAAAGGAAAGTAAGGATGTCTAAGAAGAATAAGATTTATTGGTTTGAGGGCGTTACCGAAAAGGGAGTTAAATCCTTACTGACTGATGAGAACTCAAAGTATAGATGGCTACGTTCTCAGAAAAATCGAAGGATTCTTGTGGTTCTCATGACCATTGGAACTGCTCTCGTTGCGGCGGGAAGTTATTGGCCAACCTTAAAAACTAATTTGAATCTATCTGACGGAACTGAAGTAGTCATTTACAGCGTTGCCGCGATCTTTGCTATTTTTGCTGTACTACTTGGCTATTTGTTTCTGCGCATTAGTGTTCGAGGAATTGCTGATGCACCTGATGAGCTTCTAGATGAACGTCAGATCAAGATTCGTGATACCTCCTTTAGATATGCATATTATGGATTTGGATACATTGTTCTGGCCCTTTTGCTTCTAATGAACTTAGGACCTGAAGTAAAACTGTTTCAGCCCGAAGGCAATGATGGAAGCTACTTAATTATTTCAATGATGTTCTTGTGCGCCGCTTTGCCTTCGATGATCTTGGCCTGGCGCGAACGAGATATCTAAATGCTTGACTTTGAAAACCTTGGTTTAATTGGAGTATTCATCGCTGGTGCGATTCCATGGATGGAGGCTATTGCAGTAGTTCCAGCAGGGATTATTGTCGGCCTTAATCCAGTGGCTACCTTGATTGCAGCTGTTGTTGGCAACTCAATCACAATCGTCCTCTTTGCTTACTTTGCTTCAACTATTAGAGAGCGATTGATCAGCAAGCGAGAAAAACAGGGCAAATCAGCCGAACTGCCTAAGTTAGAGAAAGCGCTCAAAGCTTTTGATAAGTATGGGATTTATGGGCTGGCAGTACTTGGCCCAATATTGATCGGAACTCAATTTGCGGCAGCTGCCGCTGTAACGGCAGGGGTAAAGCCTCTTCGAGCTTCAATTCTAATAATCACTAGCTTGACCGTTTGGGCGATTGCGATTGCCATTGCAATGGTCGCCTTTGATATTACAATTTAGAAATGGGTCACGGTCACGCGAATGCAATCGTGGCTGTATTTCGCCAAAAGAACGGACTTTAGTTCTCTAATTCACGGGTCGTTGTGTTAAATCGTAAGCAGTAAAGCCATACTCGGTAACATCGACACCACATGTCCACAAACCACCAACATGTAGTTCTGACTTGGTAGCCCCTGGCACAGATTTTAAGGAGGTGGGGAAGTACCAAGCTTCAAGCTTTGCCGGTTCAGTCCAAGCAGACCATAAATCATCGATTACAACTGGATACTCACGTTCAACGGAGTAGAGAAATCCCCGAGTCATGGCTTAACTTTAACGCCGAGGGTATCCAAAGCGATTTTCACGGTTAACTCGATGTCGGGTTTCACGCTAGGTAAACTCTTTGGCATCGGTGGAGGTGCGATTGAGTTAATGACGCCGACTATTGCAAGCATGGCACGCATCATCTTTTCTTTTGAAGGCAGACCCGGTGTAAGCAATTTCAGAAGACCCTTAATCTGATTCATTAACAGATCTTGAATCTCTTCAGGCGCTCCTGGCATGAGCATTGGAACTAAGCGAACGGCATCCAAATTGCGAACCAAGATTTCAGAAAACTGAGTGAGTATCTCTTTCTGGTCCATCTTGTTCTTGCTGGCCCTTTGGGTTAATTCTTCAATCTCTTGGGCAAGAGAATCAATCAGTGCGTGAAGGATAGATTCTTTAGAAGGGAAGTAGTGGTAGATGGAACTCTTTGAGACTCCAACTACTTCGGCAATGTCAGAAATCGACGCCCCAATAAACCCCTTCTCAGCAAAGAGCTGAGTAGAGGCAGAGAGGATTGCGGCACGAGTTTTATCCGCGTCTCTAACTTGCTTTGACTTAGGCACAAGTGTATCTTAGCAACCGAACGGTCGGTCAGTTAATAGGGAGAGAAAATGAAGTTTTTGGCAGATTTTGCGCATAAGCGCCGTTGGGTTGTTGTAGCACTCTGGTTGTTTGCAATCGTTGGAGTTGGCGGGGCGGCACAGTCAGCCGGCACCGCCTTTAGCTCCTCCTTTGAACTCCCAGATACAGAAAGCTCCAGAGTTCAAGAAATACTTTCTAAGCAGTTTCCTGCACAACGTGGAGATTCAACGCAGATCGTCATTGAATCACAGAGCCAGCTGACTACAGCAGAAAATCAAGCAACAATCGAGACGCTGTTGGCCAAAGTGGCTACATCTCCAATAGTTGATTCCATTGATTCTCCTTTTGATCCACGATTTGCCGCACTGAGTTCAGATCAAAGAATTGGATTCGCTACGGTTCACTTCAATGATTCCGCACAGGAGCTACCAAAAGAAGAAATTAACAAGGTTATTGATTCTGCAAAATCCTTTGAAACCACTGACCTAAAAATAAATCTATCCGGCGCAGTGATCAAACTTGCTAACGCGGCTCCATCGGTGAAGACAAGTGAGATGGTGGCAATTCTTGCTGCATTTCTCGTGCTGCTTTATACATTTGGAAGCTTAGTCGCAACCATGGTTCCCATCATTGTGGCCCTATTTGCGCTAGCTGTTGGAAGTGCGCTTGTTGGTTTGGCAAGTAACTCGATCATGATGGCTGACTTTGCTCCGATTTTGGCTTCACTAGTTGGTCTCGGAGTTGGTATTGATTATGCGCTCTTTATTGTCACTCGATTTAGACGAGCGATTCATGAAGGAAAAACGGTACATGAGAGTATTCGCATCGCCTTAACCACATCAGGCCGCTCCGTGTTATTTGCTGGAATTATTGTTTGCATATCAATGCTTGGTTTGTTCACAATAGGACTTTCATTCTTAAGTGGAGTGGGAGTTGCAGCCGCTATATCTGTAACCGTTTCGATGATCGCATCACTAACCTTGCTTCCTGCCCTTCTTTCAATTATTGGCAAGAACATCGACCGATTGAAGATTCCATTTAAGAAGCTGCACTCTGAAGAAGAAGGTGGAAGAAGCTGGAAGAAGTGGGCAGATAAGATCCAAGCGCACCCTGTCCGTTGGGCAGTTAGCTCAACCCTAGTTTTGCTCTTTATTTGCGTTCCGGTCACACAAATTCGCCTTGGCGCATCTGATTCGGGAAATGACGCCGTCGGGACAACCACCCGCCAGGCATATGACACATTGGCTAAGGGGTTTGGACCAGGTTTCAATGGCCCCATCACAATGCTCGCCGATGTTTCTAATCAAAACTCAGCCGATTCAGCACAAATCGCAATCAACATGATTAAGTCACAACCTGAAGTTGCGACTGTTTTGCCAGCAATTCCAACCCAAGATGGCAAATATCAGCTGATAACTGTTTATCCAAAGAGTTCACCTCAGTCAGAAGAAACTAATGATTTCATCACAGAGCTTCGCGAGGATGTGATTCCTGCCATCCAAAAGGAGACTGGCGTTACTTTCCAAGTTGGTGGAATCGTTGCGATTTTCAAAGATTTTGGCGATGTGCTGACCTCCAAACTTCTTAACTTCATC
>CALMBJ010000052.1 GCA_937860175.1 uncultured Actinomycetes bacterium | reverse complement strand
GATTTCTGCCTGTCTCGTGGGCTCGGAGATGTGTATAAGAGACAGCAACATGTCCTGAAAGTGAGTAAAGCGTTGTTCCCTTGCTCTTTTCAGTTCCCATTGACTGATACCACTCAGCACCATTCATAACGATTGCTGGAACAGATGCGATTGATTCCACATTGTTTACAACGGTTGGACGTGCGTAAAGGCCTGCAATAGCAGGGAAAGGTGGGCGTAAACGAGGTTGTCCGCGGAAGCCTTCTAGTGAATCAAGCAGAGCGGTTTCTTCACCACAGATGTATGCGCCAGCACCAACGTGTAGAACAACATCGATTCCATTTCCGAGGATTCCTGCTGCGTAGGCATCGGCGATAGCTTGATTAAGTCGACGAGCAACATGTGTTACCTCGCCGCGGATGTAAATAAATGCATGCTTTGCACGGATTGCGTGACAGGCGATGATGCAACCTTCGACAAGAACATGTGGGTTGGCCATAAGCAATGGCATGTCCTTGCAAGTTCCGGGCTCTGACTCATCAGCATTTACAACTAGGTAGTGATCCTTGTTGTCCCCTTGTGGAATAAATCCCCACTTCATACCTGTTGGGAAACCTGCGCCACCACGACCACGAAGACCTGAATCCTTAACAAGTTGAATGACCGCATCTGGATCCATTGCTAGCGCTTTTTCAGCAGCCTTGTATCCACCGTGACGCTTGTAGCCTTCAAGAGTAAATGAATCTTTTTCATCCCAGTGTGCAGATAAAACTGGAGCTAGCTTTGTCATTACTTGCCCTCTTTCGAAAGTTTCAAACCAAGCAGTGTTGGTTCGCCGGCTTGTACACCTTCGTGTGCAAGCCCATCATTTAATCCAGCAAGAACAGCTGACGCCTCTTTGTATGTTACTAATCGACTTGGTCCACGTGTTGGTGGCTTTGGATTACCTGCACGCATTGAATCAACTAAATCCTTTGCGGACTCAACTGTTTGATTGTCGTAGAACTCCCAGTTGGCCATAACGACTGGTGCGTAATCACATGCAGCGTTACATTCGATGTGTTCCAATGAAACTTTTCCGTCAGCTGTAACTTCATCATTACCAATTCCAAGGTGATCCTTAAGTGAAGCAAAGATCGCATCTCCACCCATGATTGCGCACAAGGTATTTGTACAAACACCCACGTGGTACTCGCCTACTGGCGTTGGCTTGTACTGGGTATAAAAGGTAGAAACAGCAGTAACTTCAGCTGCTTCTAGCTCTAGCAACTTTGCAATTACTTCGATGCCTTCGTTAGTTACATAACCAGCCCTAGATTGAACAAAGTGAAGCAAAGGCATGATTGCAGAACGAGAGCGTGGATAACGCTTGATAATCGAATCCATGATTTGTAGATCTTCAGATGAAAATGCCATTAGCGATCAACGCCTCCCATAACTGGATCGATTGAAGCTACTGCACCGATGATGTCGGCGACCATTCCGCCTTCGCTCATTGCAGCTGTTGACTGCAAGTTATTGAAGGATGGTTCGCGGAAGTGAACACGGTATGGCTTTGTACCGCCATCTGACACAACTGATGCACCGAGCTCTCCGCGCGGAGATTCGATAGCAACATATGCCTGGCCAGCAGGAACATGGAAGCCCTCTGTAACAAGTTTGAAGTGGTGAATCAATGACTCCATTGATGTGCCCATGATCTGTCGAATGTGGTCGAGTGAGTTACCCAGACCATCTCCACCTAGAGCAAGCTGTGCAGGCCATGCAATCTTCTTATCTGCAACCATAACTGGTGCGCCTTCAAGCTTTTCCAACTTGTCAGCACATTGTTCAATGATGCGAAGTGATTGCTCTAGCTCATTCATGCGAATCAAGAAGCGACCATAAACATCGCAGGTGTCAGCGGTGACAACATCAAAGTTATAGTTTTCGTAACCGCAGTAAGGCTGCAACTTGCGAAGATCCCAAGGCATTCCTGTTGCACGTAGCACGGGACCGGTAATACCCAATGTTGTACAACCTGCAAGGTCGAGATAACCAATTCCTTGTGTGCGCTTCATCCAAATTGAGTTACCAATAAGGAGTGTTGCGTTGTCTTTAAAGTTCTTGCGCATCAACTTAACGCCTTCGCGGATCTTTGTTAACGCACCATCTGGAAGATCCTGTGCAACTCCACCCGGACGGACATATGCCATGTTCATGCGAAGTCCGGTGATCATTTCAAAGATCTCCAGAACAGTTTCGCGGTCACGGAAAGCAAAGAACATAGGGCCCATAGCGCCTAGTTCTAGCGCTCCTGTGCCAAGGGCAACCATGTGTGAAGAAATTCGGTTGAGCTCCATCATCATCACGCGGATAACCGTTGCGCGCTCTGGAACATCATTTGTGATTCCCAAAAGCTTTTCTACCGCAAGACAGTAAGCGGTTTCGTTGTGCAATGGGCTTAGGTAATCCATTCGAGTTACAAATGTTGTTCCCTGAGTCCAGCTGCGGTACTCCATGTTCTTTTCAATACCTGTGTGCAGGTATCCAATTCCGCAACGTGCTTCTGTAACTGTTTCGCCTTCTAGCTCTAGAACTAGACGAAGTACACCGTGGGTTGATGGGTGCTGTGGTCCCATGTTGACGACAACGCGCTCTTCTTTAGCTGCACCAATCTCTTGAGTTAGTGCATCCCAGTCTCCGCCAGTAACAGAGAAAACTTTTCCTTCGGTGGTATCACGCGAAGGTGCATATGGATCAAAGGTTGTCACTTGTAACTCCTTCTTTCACTAGGAGGTGGCGTTGTAGCGCCCTTGTACTCAATTGCGATTCCGCCTAATGAGTAATCCTTACGTTGCGGGTGACCTTCCCAGTCATCTGGCATCAAGATGCGTGTTAGACCTGGGTGACCATCAAAAATAATTCCGAACATGTCGTACGTCTCGCGCTCATGCCAGTTGTTACCAGCCCACACCTCAACAACTGATGGGATGTGTGCATCAGCATCTGGAACTGAAACTTCTAGGCGAATGCGCTGATTTTTTGACATCGAAAGCAATGGATAAACCGCGTGTAATTCGCGACCAGTTTGTTCTGGGTAATGAACACCGTTAACACCCATGCACATTTCAAACTTCAACTTGTCACGAAGAATGAAGGCAACTTCAACTAACTTTTCACGCTTTACATGAAGGGTTAACTCGCCGCGATCAACAACAACACGTTCGATCGCATCTGAAAACTCTGGGTAAGCGCGCTCTAGATCATCGGCTACTTCATCAAAATATGAGCCATATGGGCGCTCAGAAGAGCCAAAATTAGCGGCTTGGCGAACTAATCCACCGTACCCTGATGTATCTCCCGTGCCCTTTGCACCAAACATTCCATCTGCTTGCTTATCAATACTCATTACGCAAGCAAGCCCTTCATCTCATGGGTTGGCTTTGCATTCATTGCTGCAAGTTCAACTTCCTTGATGACCTGTGCACGATTTGCGCCAAGCTTTGTGTCGCTGATTTGTTCATGCAGCTTCAAGATTGCATCCAGCAACATCTCAGGACGTGGCGGGCAACCAGGAAGATAAATATCAACTGGGACAACGTGATCTACACCTTGCACGATCGCATAGTTATTGAACATTCCACCTGAAGATGCACATGCACCCATTGCAATAACCCACTTAGGTGCTGACATTTGATCGTAAATTTGACGCAAAACTGGAGCCATCTTGTTTGAAACACGACCTGCAACGATCATGAGATCTGCTTGTCGTGGGGAGGCACGGAAAACTTCTCCACCAAAGCGAGCAATGTCGTACTTAGCTGCTGAACCAACAGCCATCATTTCAATTGCACAGCATGCAAGGCCAAATGTTGCTGGCCACAATGAGTTTTTGCGCATGTAACCTGCAAGTTTTTCAACTGAGGTTAGGACAAACCCACTTGGGATTTTTTCTTCAAGACCCATTTTTAATCCCATTCCAATCCGCCGCGGCGCCAAACATATGCAAAGGCAACAAAAACCGTTCCAATGAAGATCACCATTTCAACCAAACCAAAAATTCCGAGTGAATCAAAAGCAACCGCCCATGGATACAAGAAGACGATTTCAATATCAAAGATGATGAAGAGCATCGCAGTTAAGAAGTACTTGATCGGGAAGCGTCCACCTTCTGCAGCTTGAGGAGAAGGTTCGATTCCACACTCATATGCATCGAGTTTTGCTCGGTTGTAACGCTTTGGACCTGTGAGGGCGCCAGCTGCAACTGAGAAAACCGCAAAACCGAGGCCAATAGCGCCGATTACCAAGATTGGAATGTATGGATTGGAGCTCACAGTCGAAATCCTAAGGTCGAAAGGCGTATGCCTGTGACCGCTAGCCCTTAATCCCGCTGTGAACTGCAACAACACCAAAGGTCAGGTTTTTCCAGGTGACCCCGGTCCAGCCAGCCTTCTCCATGCGGGCTGCGAGCGCCCCCTGATCTGGCCAGGCTCTAATCGATTCAGCGAGATAGATGTAGGCATCTGGGTTGGAGCTGGTTCGCTTAGCGATCGCAGGCAAAAGCCTCATCAGATATTCGGTATAAATGGTGCGAAACGGACGCCATGTTGGGTGGCTGAACTCCACCACCACCATGCGGCCTCCCGGCTTGGTAACGCGGCGGGCCTCAGCCAGCGCCTTGTCAAAATCGGCGGTATTTCGAAGCCCGTAAGAGATGGTTGTTACATCAAAGGTATCGGCCTCAAAGGGAAGGTTGAGGGCATCGGCCTTAGAAAAGTTCAGATATGGGCGGGCCTTTCGCCCTTGGGCGATCATCCCCTCGCTGAAATCTGTGGCAAAGACGGTGGCCCCAGCCTTAAAGAGCGGCTCAGATGAGGAGCCTGGTCCAGCTGCTAAATCCAGGATCACCATTCCGGGCTTTGGGGCGATGATCTTTGTCGCCGCTTTTCGCCACGCCTTTGTGCGACCCAAACTCAATAGATCATTTACTAGGTCATACCTCTTGGCGACCCCATCAAACATAGCCGCAACCTCATCGGGATCTTTGTTGAGATTAGCGCGGGACATAGCCCTATTCTCCCTTGAAGTAGGCTCATCCACAACTCAAGGCCATATCAACTATGGCCACGATTTAGAGGAGATCTCTTCCCCCATGGCTCAACTAGTTCCAATCACAACAACTCGCCTTGGCGAGCATTTGTCGTTGTTGGATTTACTTCCAGATTCACAACCACTTGCCTGGGTTCGAAGTGGTGAAGGTCTAGTTGGTTGGGGCACCTACGCAACAACAACGGTTAGTGGTCCTCATAGATTTGCCGATGCACGACATTGGTGGCAGAAGCAGTTGGAGAAGTTCACTGTAAACAACACTGTGCATGGAAGCGGTACCGGACCAGTTCTTTTTGCCTCATTCTCTTTTTCACCTGAAGATGTTTCAGTTCTTGTAATTCCTCAAGTTGTAGTTGGAACAAAGAGTGGAAAGTCTTGGATTACCTGGATCGGTTCAGATTCACAACCAGAGCTAAAGAACGAGCCAGATCATTTCACTAATGGGGAAATGAAATGGAATGAAGAGCCTCAGGCAGATTCATTATGGAAAGAGCGAGTTGCAACAGCGGTTGATCGAATTCAACAAGGTGATCTAGACAAGGTTGTACTTGCGCGTGACATTACGGTGTCATCTAGTAAAGCGATTGATCCACGTTCTATTTTGCACAAACTTGCAATTGAATACCCAACAACCTGGAAGTTTGCTGTTTCAGGGCTAGTCGGTGCAACTCCAGAGCTATTGCTGCGCTTATCTAGAGGAATGGTTACATCCCGTGTACTAGCGGGAACAATTAGCAAAACCGGTGATGATGCGAAGGATTTGGCTCTCGCTGCCTCACTTGCACGATCCTCTAAGGATCTTGCTGAGCATGAGTATGCGGTGCGTTCAGTTGCCGATGCGATTGAACCATTTTGCTCATCAACAAATGTTCCAGAGTCTCCATTTGTTTTGCACTTGGCCAACGTTATGCACCTTGCAACAGATGTAACTGGTGCTTTGGTTGAAACGCTATCGCACGTAGATGCATTTACTATTTTGGAACAACTTCATCCATCAGCTGCTGTTTGTGGAACGCCTCGTCCACAAGCAGCCAAGTTAATCGCTGAAATTGAAGGAATGTCGCGTGGTCGTTACGCCGGACCTGTCGGTTGGATCGATGCAGCAGGCGATGGTGAGCTTGGAATCGCATTACGTTGCGGCCAGATAAATGGTGATTCAATTCGAATCTTTGCTGGGTGTGGAATCGTTGATGG
>CALMBJ010000051.1 GCA_937860175.1 uncultured Actinomycetes bacterium | reverse complement strand
AGAGCTATGGGCAATTATCGATCGTCCAAACCTAATGATTAAGGTTCCAGCCACGATTGAAGGTCTACCTGCAATTACAGCGCTGATTGCGGCGGGAATAAGTGTGAATGTCACACTTATTTTCTCGGTAAAGCGGTACGGACAGGTAATTGAGGCTTACATGAAGGGTATTGAGCAGTGCGAAGAACCTTCAAGAGTTCATTCAGTTGCCTCATTTTTCATCAGCCGAATTGATTCAGCTATCGATGCTTTGCTTAAGAAAAATGGCTCACCTGAGGCGGTTTCGCTTTTGGGTAAGGCTGCAATCGCAAATGCTCATTTGGCATACCAACTCTTTGAGGAAAAGTTTGATTCGGAGCGATGGAGTTCCTTGGAAAGCAAGGGCGCTCACAAGCAGCGTCCGCTCTGGGCTTCAACGGGTGTGAAGGATCCCGCCTATGAAGATACGCGCTACGTCATTGAACTAATCGCACCTAATACGGTCAACACGATGCCGCAATCAACATTGGATGCGGTAATCGATCATGGCGTAGTTCGAGGTAACGCGATTTCAGGAAAGTACGCAGAGGCCGTCGAAGTACTAAAGGCACTTTCTGCGCTGGGAGTTTCACTAGATGATGTGACAACAGAGTTAGAGATTGATGGAGTAAAGAAGTTTGCCCAAGCATGGGATGAACTACTCGAGAATGTAAAGGCAGCTCAAATCTGATGATTTCAATTAAAGGTAGTTCACTAAACAAGATCGATCGTTCATCTAGCGAGTACAAATCTTTACAAGCTTTTCACGAGCGCCTCAAGGGTAAGGACTCCGCTATCTGGGGCCCAGATGCACAGGCGGAGGCCTCAATCCGTATGAACTGGATTGATCTTCCGGAAAGCTCCCGCGACCTCCTTCCGCAGTTTGACGCTCTGGCTGCGAAACATCGCGATAAGAGCAATGTTATTTTGTGTGGAATGGGTGGCTCCTCGCTCGGGCCTGAAGTTATCGCTCAGACATTTTCAAAGAAGTTGTTTGTCCTAGATTCAACTGATCCAGATTATGTTGCTCATGCACTTGATTTTGATTTGAGTAAAAGCGTAGTAGTGGTGAGCTCCAAATCAGGTTCAACGATCGAAACCGCATCTCAGCGCGCACTATTCGAGGGAGCCTTTAAGGATGCTGGATTAGATCCTGTAGATCACATGGTCTTTGTTACAGATCCAGGCTCACCCTTGGATACTCAAGTTCGGGCAGGTGGCTTTACCGTTGTCAATGCCGATCCACATGTGGGAGGACGCTTTAGTGTTCTAAGTCCATTTGGATTGCTGCCAGCTGCATTGATTGGTGTTGATGTTTCGGTCTTGTTAGACAATGCAAGTGATACAAAAGCCGCCTTCTTCGCGGATTCACAGGTGGTGTGCGACATCGCATACTTATTGTCATTTGTAGCTGATCAGTACCTTGCATTTACAGATGAGGGCTCTGGAATGCCGGGCTTAAGCGACTGGATTGAACAGTTGGTCGCAGAATCAACTGGCAAGAATGAGGTTGGTCGTCTGCCAGTTGTTGCAGAGAGTTCTCACAATGGA
>CALMBJ010000050.1 GCA_937860175.1 uncultured Actinomycetes bacterium | reverse complement strand
GCACGAGAAACCGCCAATCGCGCAGAATCAACTCGACTGACCTGACCCATGCCAATTCCTACCGCGGTTGTCTTCGAAGCGAGAATGATCGCATTGCTCTTAACCGATCTAACACTTCTCCAAGCAAACTCAAGATCCTTCATCGCCTGCGCATCAACCTGTGGCCCGCATACTTGCTTCCATTGGGCCGGTGAATCTCCATCTGCATCAATCAAATCGGTTTCTTGAAGTAAAACTCCACCAGAAATTGGGCGCAATTCAAATCGATCTAGTGAAGTGAGCTCTGCCTTCAAAATTCGAATAGATGGCTTCTTCATCAATAGTTCCAATGCATCATGATCATAATCTGGAGCGATCACAACTTCGGTGAAGATCTTTGACAACGGCTCTGCCATTGCAAGGTCAATCTTTCTATTGGCAGCTACTACCCCACCAAAGGCTGATACCGGATCACATTCATGTGCATGCTGATAAGCAACCGCAATCCCTAAATCACAGACCGCGATACCGCAAGGGTTTGCATGCTTCATGATCGCAACCGCCGGAGAGCGATGATCTCTTACAGCGCGCCAAGCAGCATCAGCATCTGTGTAGTTGTTAAAGGACATCTCTTTTCCATGTAGCTGTTGCGCATCTACAACTCCGGTGTGTGCACCGGTGTAGATCGCCGCCTTTTGATGAGGATTTTCACCATAACGCAGCGAGCTCTTCTGGCTCCAAATCTGGCCAAACCAATCAGGGAGTTCCTCTGAATCTGATTGCGCAAGCCATGTGGCGATAGCTAAGTCGTACTCTGCTGTTGTTCGAAAGGCTTGCAGCGCTAAATCACGTCGCTGAGCTTGGGTGAATCCACCAGCAGAAATTGCTAAAAGCAATTGGTCATATTGAGATGGAGTAGAAACAACTGCAACACTGCTGTGATTCTTTGCTGCACCCCGAAGTATTGAAGGGCCACCAATATCGATCTGTTCAATCGCTGCTTCAAAGGTTGCACCTGAGGCAACGGTTTGGGCAAAGGGATACAGGTTGATGATTACCAAATCAAAAGGGGAAATATCCTGCTGCGCAAGGGAGGCAAGATGTTCAGGATTGTTTTGATCAGCCAAGATTCCTGCATGAATTCGCGGGTGAAGACTCTTCACTCTGCCATTCATGATTTCAGGAAAACCTGTGTACTCACTTACCTCAATCACCGGCACTCCTGCTGCGATAAGCGCCTTTGCTGTCGAGCCCGTAGAGAGAATTTCAACTCCAGCTGCCTGAAGTGCGGTTCCGATCTCGATCAGACCTTCCTTGTCATAAACGCTGATCAGAGCTCTATGAATTGTTTTCTTCATGTGCGCTTTAAAACTCTAGGTAGATAAATTGCCAACAAGGCACCAAACCCTAACTGTGCTGCAATAGCCAGCGTGAACTTCCAGGTAGAGACACCAACCGCTGACATCGCATCTGTAATGAGCGCTCCACTACCCGAATAACCAACAAATGCAGCTAGGAGAATGGCAACAATTAAACTCTGTATTAACACTCGTTGATTGAGTGAAATAGTCCATGTCACTAAAAGCGCCCCAGCCGCCACAATAAAGAGAATACCCACCAAAGAAATGAGGGACTTATTCTCAGGTAGGGCTCCTAGCAACGGCATTGCAGGAATGTTATTTAATCTAAATGAGGTTGGAGAAACAAGTGTTCCTGAACCAACAGCAAAGCCAACCCCTGAAAAGTAGGCAAGAGTTGAGACTATTGCATTTGGGATATACAGGATGTTAAGTAATAGCAATAGGAATCCGCCAAAGATTCCTGGTTGTAAAACAGTTGTTAAATTCTTCACCGTTGAAATATTCAGCAGGAGCAGGATTCCAAAAACAATCGCTGAAACACCCAGCAGTAAAGAAATGATGCGCGAGCCATACAAAAATCCTTGACCCAAAGCCACACGTCTACCGACCGTTGCTGCACACAGCAAGCTGAATGGAAGAACATAAATTAAAGCGAAGTACCAAACAGGACGGATTGACTCAGTTTTTGAGAAAAAAGAAGCACCTAAAGCAAAGAGGGTGTAACCAACTGCAAAGACTGCGCGAGCTGGTGCAACTAAAGATGAATCATGATCTAGACGTTCAATTGTGCGGGCTACTCCGCTGCGAATAGCCAAAATCGGAAAGATTAAAGCGCCGAGTGGAAGGTAGGACAGGTAGCCGGGTAATCCCGATGGCTGGAGTGAAAGATCAAAGGGAATTGAGTGCGCACCGATCCAGATCCATAAAGCCGCACGGAGTGGATCACCAGTATTTCCTGTTGCACTACCCGCGGTTGCCCATGCAAGAAGGGCGATAAATGATGTCGGAAGTAAAAGCCAAGCAACGCTGCGCAAGACTTGGGGCAATGCTGCTCCAAGTACTCGCGACATCATTGTTATCGACCCATAATTGCGCGTAACAAACGCGCGGTTTCGCTAGGTGTTTGGCCAACCTTTACGCCAGCAGCTTCCAGGGCATCCTTTTTAGCTTGTGCTGTTCCAGATGATCCCGAAACAATCGCACCTGCGTGACCCATGGTCTTTCCTTCTGGAGCTGTAAAGCCTGCAACATAACCAACAACTGGCTTTGTTACATACTCAGCGATAAACGCAGCTGCACGCTCTTCAGCATCTCCACCGATTTCACCGATCATTACGATCGCTGTTGTCTCTGGATCATCCTGGAATGCACGAAGGCAATCAATATGTGTTGTTCCAATAACTGGATCTCCACCAATACCGACCGCTGTGCTAAATCCGATATCGCGAAGCTCGTACATCATTTGGTATGTAAGAGTTCCAGATTTTGAAACCAAACCAATAGGACCAGAGCCGGTGATATCTGAAGGAATGATTCCGACATTTGATTTTCCTGGGCTGATCAAACCTGGGCAGTTTGGCCCGATGATCTGAGTTGTTCCCTTTGTCTGCGCATATGTGTAAAAACTTGCAGAGTCATGAACAGGAATACCTTCGGTAATCACTACAACTAGTGGCATCGCTGCATCAACTGCATCGATAACGGCAGCCTTTGCAAACTTAGGTGGAACAAAGACCACTGAAACATTTGCACCTGTTGCAGACATAGCCTCTGCCACTGTGTTGAATACTGGAAGTTGGTGGCCATCGATATCAACTACCTGTCCACCTTTGCCTGGTGTAACTCCACCGACAACCTTGGTGCCTGAAGCCAACATGCGACGGGTGTGCTTAGTTCCTTCAGAACCTGTCATTCCCTGAACAATTACCTTGCTTGCATCATTGATAAAGATAGACATTACTTCGCCGCCAATTCTGCAGCGCGATTTGCTGCTCCATCCATTGTGTCTGCCTGCTCAACCAGTGGGTGCGCAGCCTTTGCCAAAATTGCTCGTCCTTCAACAACATTGTTTCCATCGAGGCGAACCACGATTGGCTTTGTTGCCTGAGCACCAAGTAATTCAAGGGCTTGAACGATGCCATTTGCCACAGCATCACATGCGGTGATTCCACCAAAGACATTTACAAAGACGCTCTTTACATCTTTGTCACCAAGAATGATTGATAAGCCATCAGCCATAACTTGTGCTGATGCTCCACCACCAATATCAAGGAAGTTAGCTGGGCGAACTCCGCCATGCTTTTCTCCAGCGTAGGCAACAACATCGAGGGTGCTCATTACGAGACCTGCACCATTTCCGATGATTCCTACCTCGCCTTCAAGCTTTACGTAGTTAAGTCCCTTTTCCTTTGCTGCGGCCTCAAGTGGGTTTTCTGCAGCTTGATCAACTAGCGCTTCATGATCTGGTTGACGGAACGCTGCGTTCTCATCAAGAGTTACCTTGCCATCAAGTGCGATGATCTTGCCATCCTTGGTCTTAACCAATGGGTTAACCTCAACAAGGGTTGCATCCTCGCCCTGGAAAACATCCCAGAGCTTCAAGAGAACTTCAGCAACTTGCTCTGCAACATCTGCTGGGAACTGCGCGGCAGCAACGATCTCCTTCGCCTTAGCGAGTGAGATTCCATCAACTGCAGATACCGGAATCTTTGCAAGCTTTTCTGGTGCTGTGTGTGCAACCTCTTCAATATCCATTCCACCTGCAACAGATGCCATTACTAAGAATGTGCGGTTTGAGCGATCTAGCAAGATAGCTAAGTAATACTCAGACTCGATTGGTGCAGCTGCTGCAATCATCACTGTGCGAACAGTGTGACCCTTAATGTCCATTCCAAGAATTGCGCCCGCTTTTTCGCGTGCATCCTGTGGGTTCTCTGCGAGCTTTACGCCGCCAGCCTTTCCACGTCCTCCAACTTTGACCTGTGCCTTAACGACAACCTTTCCGCCAATAGTTGCTGCAGCTTTTTCTGCCTCATCCGCGGTTGTTGCAACGCTTGCGGCTAATACAGGTACGCCATGTTTTTCAAAGATGTCTCGGGCTTGGTATTCAAAGAGATCCACTGGGCTTCCAATCAGTTCAGTTCTGATGCGCTAATGAGGCTAATCCTAGAGCTTCTCAACGGGTGCATAACGCAGCAGCAAACGCTTCTCGCCATATTGGCCGAAGTTAATGGTTGCCTCAGCCTTATCTCCTGCGCCTGCAACCGAGACAACGGTGCCTAAACCAAATGTGTCATGTGACACACGCTCGCCGACCGCTAGCTCCATGGCAACGCTCTTCTTGCCCGTTGCTCTTGGTGGAGGCGCTGTCGCGGTTCTGGATTTTTTCACTAGGGATGGCGATACAGACTGTCTCTTATACACATCTGACGCTGCCGACGATCTACTCTGTGTAG
>CALMBJ010000049.1 GCA_937860175.1 uncultured Actinomycetes bacterium | reverse complement strand
AAGTACGCGAAAGATCTATCCAATAGAAGTAATCGAAGTTGATGGCCACCAGTATCTGAGTTCTTACTGCTACACCGCATCTGATTTCAGGCAGTTTCGCATCGATAGAATTCAAAGTGCACAAAGCTTTAAGGTTGACGCGCAAATTCCAGCTCCGAACCTTGAACCAAACAGCTTTCTATCTACCATAAGGGTGCTCACTCCAACCCGAGAGATATCTGAGCGGTTTAAGCAGGATGAGATAGCGGATAACTCAATCTTTGAGTTTGAGTCATATTCAGAGCAATGGATCGAACGGGCTGTCATCGCTTCAGGAGGGGGAGTCGCTTTACAGTCACCCCCGCAGATCCGAAGATCAATCGCCACAACGGCGCAATCGATGCTGGATCGTTACAAAGAAGGGTGAATCCGCCTACCCATTCAAAGGGAACTGATGTAACCTAAGGTCAAATATTAGCCAAGGAGTAATTGCCATGAATTTGGGTCCAAGAGAGATCGTCATCCTTCTGATTGTTGTCCTTGTTTTGTTCGGCGCGAAGCGTTTGCCGGACTCTGCCCGCTCACTTGGTCGCTCAATGCGTATCTTCAAGAGCGAAATGAAGGAAATGAAAGCTGACGATGTCGTAGTCGAAGAAGACGGCAAAACAGAGAAGTAGTTATATGGCATCTGTAAATGAAGCACGGATGCCCCTTCTTGACCACCTACGCGAATTACGAAAGCGAGTCCTTCGCTCAGTTCTGGCGGTCCTGGTCGCCTTTATGGGGGGCTGGTATTTCTATAATCCAATAATTGCAACCTTAGCTAAACCTGTCTGCGATCTTAAAGCGGCGCAGGAGGCGGGGGCGGCTAGTTGTGGCGCGCTTTACATCAGCGGCGTCCTTGGACCATTAGATCTTCAAATAAAGGTGGCTCTTCTCACCGGCATCATTGTTTCTGCTCCTTTTTGGTTGTACCAACTGTGGGCCTTCATTGCACCTGCACTTCATAGAAAAGAAAAGCGCACAAGCGTCATGTTTGTTACCGCTGCCACGCCTTTTTTCGCGATGGGCGCCACCCTTGGGTATTACATCCTTCCGGTAGCAATCAAGGCGCTTTTTGGTTTTACACCTGATTCAATCAGCAACCTGGTTCGCTTTGATGATTATTTAGATTTTGTTTTGCGCCTTATTCTCTTTGTTGGTTTAGCTTTTGAGCTTCCTATCTTTCTTTTAACATTTAAT
>CALMBJ010000048.1 GCA_937860175.1 uncultured Actinomycetes bacterium | reverse complement strand
AGTTATGTCATCGACCCTCGAATCACCTTGGGTTACACCGTTGAACGAGGCGGAGCTGTTGTTGCATCTGGCTGGGCATTAAATGAAGTAACTGTTGAACGCGAAAAAGCGACCATGGTTGAACTTTTTCTTGAGATTGATAACCGCCCAATTTCCCGTTGGGGTTGTGATGGCCTTATCTGTTCCACTCCAACTGGATCAACGGCTTACGCATTCTCTGCAGGAGGTCCCGTAGTGTGGCCAGCGGTAGATGCACTAGTTGTGCTTCCTATCTCAGCTCATGCCCTTTTCTCGCGTCCATTGGTAATCTCTCCGACATCAGTTATCGCTGTAGGAATTGAATCCTCCGAAGCCTTTTTATCTGCAGATGCGCTACGTAAGTTCCCGTTACTTGCAGGGGATCGCGTAGTAGTAACCAAGCACTCACGAGTTATTCAACTAGCCCACCTCAAGAACACCTTATTTAGCGATCGATTGGTGGCAAAGTTCAAACTACCTGTTGAGGGCTGGCGTGGTGAGTGAACGTACCTTTCTTGAAGAGATAACGATCAGATCGATTGGTGTGATCGACCAATCAACCCTAGAAATTTCAAAGGGGCTCACAGTTTTATCGGGCGAGACTGGTGCTGGAAAAACCATGATTTTAACCGCCTTAAACCTGATTTTAGGAGGCAAGGCAGATAGCGCACTTGTTCGCAAAGGCTCTGAGCGATTAGTTGCAAGTGGACGTTTTTCCATTCCTAAGGCACAGGAGATGCTCTTTGAAGATGTATTGGTAGAAGATGGCGAATTAATTGTTGTCAGAACAGTTGCCGCAGATGGAAAAAGCAAGGCAACTACAAATGGTGTTAGCGCCACCGCCTCAACCCTTGCGACCATCGGTGAAAACTTGGTTGAGGTGCACGGGCAAGCGGCCAATCACACAATTACTAAATCCTCCAGGCAGCGAGAGTTATTAGATCGCTTCGGTGCTATTGATCTTTCCGAGTATCAAAGCGCACTCCATGATTATCATGAGATGAAGGAACGCATAGCATCACTTAAAAAAAGTATCGCCGCCAAGGACAAGGAGTTGGCCGAGCTTCGAGAGTTCACCAAGGTTTTTTCTGCCATCAACCCACAGCACAATGAGTTCACCGAGATAGAGGCTGAAATTGCTCGCCTCTCAAGTGTTGAAGAGCTGCGAAACGCAACCGCGCTTGCTACTTCTGCTGTTGAGGATGAGGATGCTGGCTCCCTGACATCACTAGGGACTGCGAGAAGGTCTTTGGAAAATGCACGAAGCAAAGACCCAATGCTCGAGGACATTTACCAACAGCTCAGCGAGAGCTTTTTCTTGTTGGCCGATGCCCAAAGCGCTTTAAATAGCTATGCATCGCGCCTTGAGGCAGATCCGCAACGTCTTGATTTCTTACAGGAACGTAAATCACAGTTCAATGCATTAGTGAAAAAGTTTGGTGGTTCTAAAGGTGTTGAGGAAGAGATTCAATCCCTTTCGCTACGTTTCAAAAGTTCATCAGATGCAATCGCGGATCTAGAGGGCGGTGATGCACGTCTGGTTGAGCTTGAGAAGGAGCTCGCATCGATTAAGAAGAACCTTCTTACCGCGGCGAAGAAGCTCAGCGATGCCAGATCCAAGGCCGCTACAACTCTCTCGCAAAAAGTCACATCTGAGATCCAGCAGTTATCGATGCCACATTCAACCTTTGTAGCAAAGGTTGAGAGCGCTGATTACGCAGCACCTAAGGAGTCTGATTTTGCTTCACATGGATGCGATGAGATAAGTATGTTTATTCAGGGACATAAAGATGCTCCACTTGTTCCTTTAGCAAAGGGCGCATCGGGCGGAGAAATGTCTCGAGTGATGTTGGCCCTTGAGGTTGTAATCGCCTCCACTCATCCAATTGGCACTTATGTTTTTGACGAGGTTGATGCAGGGGTTGGCGGCAAGGCTGCAATTGAGGTTGGGCGCAGACTTCATTCGCTGGCACAACATGCGCAGGTAATTGTCGTAACCCACCTGCCACAGGTAGCGGCCTGGGCTGACTCTCACTTTGTTGTCACCAAAAATAATGATGGAACGGTGAGTCAGAGTGATGTGCGTCAGGTTTCGGGAGAGGAGCGGATCGAAGAGATCGCCCGCATGCTTGCAGGGCTTGAGAACTCCGCTAGCGCCCGAGAACACGCCACCGAACTGCTTTCTCTGAAGGTGTAAGAGCCCACCGTAAATAAATGATAGGTTTGTCTTCCATGGGCCAAGCACATGTGACTAAACACTTATTTGTAACCGGCGGAGTCGCCTCAAGTTTGGGCAAAGGACTTACAGCCTCAAGCCTTGGAAGATTGCTAGTAGCCCGCGGCATCCGCGTGACGATGCAAAAGCTCGATCCATACCTCAACGTTGATCCAGGCACAATGAATCCATTTCAACATGGTGAGGTTTTTGTTACAGATGATGGATCAGAGACCGATTTAGATATCGGGCACTATGAGCGTTTTCTCGACCGCAACCTTCATGGGTCAGCAAATGTGACAACAGGTCAGGTTTACTCCCGTGTAATTGCACGTGAACGTCGAGGCGAGTATCTAGGTGAAACTGTTCAGGTGATCCCGCACATCACCAATGAAATCAAAGAGCGCATCATTGCAATGGCAGGTCCAGAGATTGATCTGGTCATCACCGAAGTTGGTGGAACGGTGGGCGATATCGAATCCCAACCATTCCTTGAAGCTATTCGCCAAATCCGGCAAACTGTTGGTCGTGACAATGTTTTCTATTTACATGTTTCGCTAGTTCCCTATATTGGCCCATCAGGTGAGTTGAAGACAAAGCCAACGCAACACTCAGTGGCCGCGCTTCGCAGTATCGGAATAGCACCAGATGCGATTGTTTTGCGCTCTGATCGTGAAATTCCTGAAGGTGTGAAGAAGAAGATTTCACTTATGTGCGATGTTGATTCTGAGGCGGTTGTCGCAGCGGTTGATGCGCCATCGATTTACGACATCCCTAAGGTTTTGCATGCTGAAGGGCTTGACTCATATGTAGTTAAGCGGCTGGGCTTTGATTGCCACGATGTTGAGTGGGGGGAGTGGGACGCTCTCTTGGAGAAGGTCCACCATCCAAAGCATCACATCAAGGTTGGTCTGGTTGGAAAGTACATCGATCTGCCAGATGCATACCTTTCAGTCTCTGAAGCACTTCGTGCAGGTGGCTTTGCAAATCAAGCCAAGGTAGAGATTGTTTGGATCGCAAGTGATGAGTGCGAAACCCCAGAAGGCGCTAAGAAACATTTGGAGCATGTTGATGCGATCTGTGTTCCTGGAGGATTTGGTGCTGTCTCTTATACACATCTGACGCTGCCGACGATCTACTCTGTGTAG
>CALMBJ010000047.1 GCA_937860175.1 uncultured Actinomycetes bacterium | reverse complement strand
ATCTACACAGAGTAGATCGTCGGCAGCGTCAGATGTGTATAAGAGACAGAACCGTGCACCATTTGACCTTGCTGAAGCAGAAGGTGAGCTCGTAGGTGGATTCCACACTGAGTACTCATCACTCAAGTTTGCGCTCTTCTTCTTGGCTGAATACATCAATATTGTTGCGGTATCGGCCCTTGCAACCACATTGTTCTTAGGTGGGTACAAGGCTCCTCCAGGGCTTGGATTTACAGAGCAGTGGCTCGGTGGCTGGTTCACCGCGGTCTGGTTCTTTGCCAAGGTAATTACATTCTTCTTCGTATTCGTTTGGCTTCGCGGAACACTTCCACGCCTTCGTTACGACCAGTTCATGCAGTTTGGTTGGAAGGTTTTGATTCCAATTTCAATTCTTTGGATCTTGGTTGTAGCAACACTGCGTGTTCTTTCACTACAGGGAGCTCCACGTTCAGTGGTTATCGCATTTGCAAGCACCGTGGTGGTTCTGATCATGGCGGTCAATATTGGTTTTGAGAATTCAAAGAAGCGAAAGCTAGAAGCTGTTGCCGAGGGCGACAATAAGGAAGCTCCTTCCTTTGCCGTTCCTTCATTACCTATGGAGGTTTCAACTATTAATGTCTCAAAGAGCACAGGAGGCGACCGTGGCTGAAAACCTCGAACCGTTAAAGCCAAAGGATCTTGGTATTAACGATGTTGAATTTTACGAAGTAGAGCAAACACCTCCAGTGGGCTTCCTTGGTGCCATGAAGGGGTTCTGGGTTACCTTCTCAACGATGTTTAAGAAGCCTTTGACCGTTGAGTATCCAGAGGTTAAAGCGCCAACTGAAGAACGTTTCCATGGTCGTCATCAACTTAACCGCCACCCAGATGGTTTAGAAAAGTGCATCGGTTGCGAGCTATGTGCATGGGCATGTCCTGCCGATGCGATTTATGTTGAAGGTGAAAGCAATACCGAAGAAAATCGCATGTCTCCAGGTGAGCGCTACGGCAAGGTGTACCAAATTAATTACCTGCGCTGTGTTTTCTGCGGTTTGTGTATTGAAGCCTGCCCTACTCGTGCATTAACAATGACAAATGAGTACGAGCTTGCTGATGATTCTCGTGCAAAGCTGATCTTTGAAAAGCAGGATCTATTGGCTCCGTTGCGCCAGGGAATGCTTATGCCTCCACACCCAATGTATCCAGATATGACCGATACCAACTATTACAACGGTGATGTGAAGGGTGCGCACCCATCACAGGCTAAGGATGTCCAACCATGATGCAACTAGCACTTGAAGTAGGACAAACGGCGACACCCGAAGCGGTTATGTTTTGGATCCTTGGTCCACTATCTGTTGTCGCAGCCCTTGGAATGTTGCTCGTTAAGAAAGCGGTTCACTCTGCAATCTTGATGGCATTTGTAATGGTTGTATTGGCAATCTTCTACATCGCACAAGATGCGGTTTTCCTCGGAATTGTCCAAGTAGTTGTTTACACCGGAGCGGTAATGATGCTCTTCCTCTTTATTTTGATGTTGGTTGGTGTAGATACATCTGATTCTTTGACCGAAACTATTTCAGGCCTTCGCCCAATCGCAATTACAGCCGCCATTGGCTTTGGTGGATTAATGGTTGCCTTGTTAGGACGAGCCACATTGGGTCGTGACGCTGTTGGACTATCTGCAGCAAATGCAAATGGAAATGTTGAAGGAATTGCATTCGCACTCTTCTCAACCTATGTATTCCCATTTGAAGTTGTCTCTGCTTTGTTGATTACCGCAGCTATGGGTGCGATGGTTCTTGCACATAGTCAGCGCATAACAGCACGCCCAACACAGCGTCAGCTTTCAATCAATCGCTTCCGCGGCAAATCATTAGGCACCGCAGCAGGACTTCCTGGACCTGGTGTTTATGCACGCCACAACGCGGTTGATGTTCCTGCACTGCTTCCAGATGGAACACCTGCTCCATCCTCAGTAAACGCCAGCCTTGAGGCGCGCGGAGATATGTTGGATTACAAGAGCTTTGACCTTGCTGAAGTTAATACTCAGATTGAGGAGGAGAAGTAATGGACGCCTCCAATTACCTATATATCTCAGCCCTTCTCTTCACTATTGGCGCTGTCGGCGTTGTAGTTCGCCGTAATGCAATTGTTGTTTTCATGTGTATTGAACTTATGCTCAACGCTGCAAATCTCTCACTCGTAACCTTCTCAAGAATCAACGGAAATCTTGATGGCCAAGTTATGGCCTTCTTTACGATGGTAGTGGCTGCTTGTGAGGTTGTAGTTGGCCTAGCAATCATCGTGGCGATTTACCGTTCACGCCGATCAGCATCTGTTGATGATGCTAGTTTGTTGAAGCGATAACCATGACAACTTCAACTTCACTGATTTATCTGATTGCGCTCCCACTTGCTGGTGCAGCGATTCTTCTTTTAGGTGGACGACGCACAAATAAGTGGGGTCACCTACTTGGAACTGCGATGTCTGCATCCTCTTTTGGAGTAGGTCTCTATCAATTGATGTTGATGCTGGACCGCCCAACGGAGCAACGCCCAGTTACACAAAAGCTTTTTGAGTGGATTCATGTCGGAGATTTCAAGGTTGATGCAGGATTATTGCTTGATCAACTTTCAATCTGTTTCGTTCTTCTCATCACCGGTGTTGGAACGCTGATCCACATTTACTCAATCTCATATATGTCTGAAGACAAAGATCGCAGACGATTCTTTGCTTACCTGAACCTCTTTATTGCAGCGATGTTGCTCTTGGTTCTTGGTGATAGCTACCTCAGTTTGTATGTTGGTTGGGAAGGCGTGGGTCTTGCCTCCTACCTACTTATTGGCTTCTGGAATCAAAAGCCGGCTTATGCAACCGCTTCGAAAAAAGCATTTGTTATGAACCGCGTCGGCGATATGGGATTGTCATTTGCAATCATGATCGCCTTTGCAACCATGGGCACCGTTTCCTTTGCAGGAGTTCAAGAGCAGGTAGATAACACCTCTCAAGGGGCACTGACAGCGATGGGAATCATGCTTCTAGTGGCAGCTGCCGGAAAGTCAGCTCAGTTCCCATTACAGGCATGGCTTGGCGATGCGATGGCTGGCCCAACCCCTGTTTCAGCCTTGATTCACGCAGCAACAATGGTTACCGCAGGTGTGTACCTCATTACTCGCTCTAACTTTGTCTTTGATGCAGCACCTACAGCCCAGCTTGTAGTGGTGATTGTTGGTGCAATTACCCTGATGTTTGGTGCAGTAATCGGTACCGCAAAGGATGACATTAAGAAGGCTCTGGCGGCTTCAACGATGTCTCAAATCGGATACATGACATTGGCGGCAGGACTAGGTCCAGTTGGTTATGCATTTGCAATCATGCACTTGCTAACACATGGTTTCTT
>CALMBJ010000046.1 GCA_937860175.1 uncultured Actinomycetes bacterium | reverse complement strand
TTTGCTGACAACTAAGAGCGGATTTCTAACGGAGGCGATCAAACGCGCTCAATTACAGGGCGAGCTTTCCATTACCTCACGAGATTTGCTGCGCGATATTGCAACAGAGATCGAGTGGGCGAAGGTTTCACAGATTGCACCATCTGATTACTTAAGCGAATCCCTCAAGCGCACCGTAAGGCCTCGCATCAACCCAGAACAGCTTGCTAAGGTCTACACCGCTTATGAAAGTGTGAAGCACCAAGAGCGCGCCATCGACTTTGAAGATGTACTTCTTCTAACAACAGCGATGATTGAAGAGGAACGCGAAGTTCGTGAACGAGTTCAAGATCAATACCGTTTCTTTACCGTTGATGAGTATCAGGATGTTTCGCCACTTCAGCAGCGATTAATCAACGCCTGGCTTGGTTCTAGACAGGAGCTTTGTGTTGTTGGCGATCCCGCACAGACTATTTACTCATTTGCTGGCGCAACGCCAGTCTTCCTTAACTCCTTCACCCAGCGCTTTCCAGAGGCAGAGGTTGTTCGCCTCACCACCGGTTACCGATCAACACCTGAAATCATCTTTACCGCCAACAGCATCTTGCGCAAAGGTGCGATGGGTAGCGAGCTTGTTGCGATCAATGATCACGGTAGCAAACCAACAATTACCGCATACAACGATGAGCAGGCTGAGATCGCCGGAATCGTTCGCGATATCTCCAACTTAATCTCCGAGGGAACACCCGCCCAAGAGATCGCAGTTCTGGCGCGCACCAACAATCAATTAAATGGTTTAGAAAAAGCCCTCAACTCCGCTGGCCTTCCCTACCAAGTTCGAAACACGGAACGATTCTTTGAACGCAAAGAGGTTCGAGATTTCCTCAAGCAGGTTCGTACCGCATCTGTTATTCCAACCGAAGGTGTTGCTTGGCTAGATGAACTTCGCACACTTGCTCAACCATTTTTAACTGGGGGAGCGATCGATGGCATCGCAGCGCTGCTTCACTTGGCTCGCGAATTAGATACAGACAACGGATTTACCCCCAAGAATTTGCGCACATATCTACGCGAAGTTGAAGATCGAGTTCAACAAAACAATCCACCAACAATGCCTGTGACAACCCTTGCAACTTTGCATGCAGCCAAGGGTCTTGAATGGGAACGCGTG
>CALMBJ010000045.1 GCA_937860175.1 uncultured Actinomycetes bacterium | reverse complement strand
TTCGATGTTTCGTAAGATCTCTTGAACTATTCGAAAGGTCTCATACATGGAGTCGATCTCTAAGCCCGGATCATTGAGGGGATCGGCACCTCTTAATTGATGCATCTGAGTGCGAAGCTTCTCAATCAACTGCGTTGTGGTGAAACGGATAGCTCGCAAGGAGCTCTTGACCTCTGGCTCATTGCTCAGGGATATTGCTTGATCAATGGAAAAGCCCAGGACCACAAGGTCCTGGGCGATCCCATCATGTAACTCTTGTGCGAGGGTTACTCGCTCATTATTCATTTTGTGAACAATGCTTCAATCTCCTTAGCGAACTCCTTCGCAACAACATGTCGCTTAACTGAAAGCTTTGCAGTCAAGTGGCCACCAGCGATTGTGAAATCTGTAGGTAGCAATGTGAATTTACGAATTGATTCCGCCTTACTTACAGCCTTGTTAGCATCATCGACAGCTGTCTGGATTACCGCGATCAGATCTGGGTCATTGACCAGGTCTGCTATCGATGCTCCATCCTTCTTGTTGTTTGCAACCCATAGCTTGAGCGCATCTGGATCGATTGTTACAAGGGCAGCGATAAATGGTTGATTGTCTCCAACGACCATGCACTGGCTGACTAGAGGGTGTGCACGCAAGCGATCCTCTAGAACTGCAGGCGCAACATTCTTTCCACCTGCGGTAACAATGAGCTCCTTCTTGCGACCAACGATGTAAAGGAAGCCATCTTCATCTAGCTTTCCTAGATCGCCTGATTTGAACCAGCGCTCTGAATCAAATACCTCATCATTTGCAGCTTGGTTCTGCCAGTAGCCATCCATCACGATAGGCCCGCGGATCAAGACCTCGCCATCTTCTGCGATCTTGATTGAGGTACCTGGAATTGGTCGACCTACAGAACCAACGCGGTGTGCACCATGTAAGTTCAAAGTCGCTCCAGCGGTTGTTTCAGTTAATCCATAACCTTCGAGAACTGAGACTCCAATTCCGCGGTAGAAGTGACCTAGACGAACACCTAGAGGTGCACCACCTGAGATCGCAGCCTCAACACGTCCACCCATGCCAGCGCGGATCTTGCTGTAGACCAACTTATCGAAGAGGCCATGCTTAAGCTTGAGAACTGGTGACATGTGCTTCTTATCGAGCGCCTCAGAGTAAGCAATTGCAACATCTGCAGCTTTACGGAAGATCTTTCCCTTACCTGCAGCCTCAGCCTTTGCCTCTGCGCCGTTGTAAATCTTTTCAAAGATTCGAGGAACAGCCAGCACGAATGTTGGCTTAAATGTTCCAAGATCGATCGGCAGACGTCCTACTGGATCGCTGCAATGCGCAAGGTGAAGTCCAGCTGTAATCGCACCGATTTGAACCATACGTCCAAATACGTGAGCAACTGGAAGGAATAGAAGTGTTGATCCACCTGGCTTTAAGAAGAGCTCACTTGCGCCCTGAACAACATTGCCGCACTCGGCTAGGAAGTTACTGTGTGATAACTGCACACCCTTTGGCTTTCCAGTTGTACCTGATGTGTAAATCAAAGTTGCTAATGACGCTGGTGTTAGCGCTTCACGGCGGCGATCAATCTCATCATCGCCAATGTGCTTACCTGCTTCACGCAAAACAGTGAGTACATCATCTGTCATCGTCCAGATGTTTCGAGTGTGTGATGGCATTACAGTCTTTACCAAATCAGCGAGTGCTGGAGTTTCGACAATAATGGCAACGGAGTGTGAATCACTCAGGATCCAATCAATCTGTTCTGCAGAGGATGTGTCGTAGATAGGCACAACTACTGCACCGGCGAACCAGGTAGCAAAATCTAAAATCGTCCATTCATATCGGGTACGAGCCATAATGGCGACGCGATCTCCGATTTGAACACCTGAAGCAATAAGACCCTTTGCGGTGGCGCGGATCTCTTCTTCTACTTCACGAGCTGTGACAGGTTGCCATCCATCGCCGAGAGGGCGGGACATGATGACGCGCTCTGGCTCAAACCAGGCACGTTCAGCGATTAGATTTGTGAGATTCCCTGCGGTTGCAGCGGGAACGAGGGGCGGGATTGAGATTTCATTCATGGGCGAACGCTAGCGTGGAGGCGGACAAAAGGGGAAGAGGGTAGCCTTGCGCCATGACAGATCTCAGCAAATCGTTAATATCCATCGACGCTCCAATCGCAGCGGTTCAAAAGGCGCTATTTGAGTTAGACAAGTATCCAGAGTGGTCTTCACAGATCAAGAGCGCAGAAGCCTTGGCACATGATGATCAGGGCCGTATCACCAAGGTAAAGATGAGTATCGATGCCGGAATGATGAAGGATCGCCCAACCCTTGATTACGACTGGAGCCAAGCTCCCAACAAGCTTTCATTCTCACTTGATGAAGCGGATCTACTGACCGGTATGGATGGGGTCTATACGATCACGAGCATTGATGAGGACACCACTGAAGTCACGTATGAGCTCGTAACCTCTTTATCTATGCCTATTCCAGCGATGATGCGTCAAAAGGCGGAGAAGGCAACGATTGATGCCGCACTTGCTCAACTGAAGTCACATCTAGAAGCATAGATTTTTTTATGGGCAACACGATCGGCATCGATGTTGGAGGCACCAAGGTTCTTGGTGGTGTTGTTGATGAGAATGGAAAAATTCTTGCAACCGCACGTAAAGAAACTCCACGTCAAGGTGGTGTTGAGTTAACCCGCACCATCGCCGACACAGCTAAAGAGTTGATGGCACAGTTTGAGGTTACCTCTGTCGGAGTCTCTGCCGCCGGATTTGTCTCCTCCGACCGAAAAACGATGCTTGCAACTCCCAACATTGCTGGTTGGAATGGTGTTGATTTAGATGCAGAGTTAACAGCACAAATTGGTCTGCCTGTAGTAATTGAAAATGATGCAAACGCGGCAGCATGGGGCGAGGCAAAGTTTGGTGCAGGTAGAAATCAAAACCACATGATGATGCTTACCGTTGGAACTGGAATCGGTGGCGGAATTGTTGTTAATGGTTCTTTGTATCGTGGAGCATATGGAATCGCTGCGGAGTTTGGCCATTTGCGGGTAGTTCCTGACGGACATTTATGTGGATGCGGCGCTCGTGGCTGTTTTGAACAGTATGCATCTGGAAATGCACTTCTTCGCCATGCACGAGAGGCGATCAACGCAAGCCCTGAGATCGCTCGAAACCTGTTATCACGAGGAGATGGAACTGTTGCAGGATTAACGGGTCAGGCGATCACCGATGCAGCTCGCGATGGAGATCCTGTTGCACTTGCAGCTTTTAATACGACAGGTCAATGGCTAGGGGCGGGTATCGCTTCACTTTCAGTTCTTTTGGATCCTGCTTGCGTTGTCATTGGCGGGGGAGTAATTGATGCAGGTGAGATCTTGTTAAAGCCAACTCGTGAAGGGCTTGAAAGAACAATGCCCTTTGCTGGAAAGCATCCATATCCAGAGTTAATTGCAGCAGAGTTAGGCAATGAAGCAGGTCTTGTTGGTGTTGCTGATTTAGCTAGAGCTTAAGATTCAAACGGGTACTTCAAGCCAATCTGCTGCCTTACCGTGTCCATACTTTTCATTATGTCGACAGTATCTTTCCAGGTAAGGATTTCTGACTCTAACTTTCCTGCTTGAACTAATTGCTTAAAACTTTCTGCCTGTTCGCGTAATCCATGTCCAGTGTATGTGTTTGGGTATTGCGTTACTGAGCCATTGTTCATGATGACCCGCATACCTGCAGGGTTGTAGAAGGTGCGATCAATTTCAAGCCAACCATGCAAACCTGCCACTACCGCTCTGCAAGGAGTTTGCTCAATCATTGTTGTTGTTAAAACCGCTTGAGCACCATTTTTGTAAGAGAAAATCATCGAAGTTTGGGCATCGACCCCCTTATCGGTCATCACCGCCACCGAATTAATTGAGGTTGGGTTACCCAAAATCATGTGAGCAAATGAAATTGGATAGATACCAAGATCTAACA
>CALMBJ010000044.1 GCA_937860175.1 uncultured Actinomycetes bacterium | reverse complement strand
ACAGAGTAGATCGTCGGCAGCGTCAGATGTGTATAAGAGACAGGGCTTTTCACTTACAGGTCAGTCGCAGCGTCACGTCGTTGCGGTGGTTGGTGATGGAGCTTTAACCGGTGGAATGTCTTGGGAGGCGCTGAATAATCTCTCGCCTGAGTCTGATCGAAATCTAGTAATTGTCGTCAATGACAATGAGCGTTCATACTCGCCAACTATCGGTGGGTTAGCTACATATCTAACAACCTTACGTGCGAGCAAAGAGTACGAGCAGATTCTTGGGCGCGGTAAGAGAATGCTTCACAACACCCCTGTTGTCGGAAAGTACATTTACGGAGCCTTGCACGGCATGAAAAAGGGGATCAAGGACATGGTTGCCCCGCAAGGCATGTTTGAAGATCTTGGATTTAAGTATCTAGGACCAATTGATGGACATGACATTGCCGCGATGGAAAAGACTTTGCAGATGGCTAAGGAGTTTGGTGCACCTGTCATCGTCCATGCAATCACTGAAAAGGGGCGTGGTTACACACCCGCGATCGAAGATATTGCCGAAAAGTTTCACGCTGTTGGAATCGTGGATCCTGCTACGGGCAAGCCGCTTAAAGCATCAGCGCCATCATGGACCAATGTTTTCTCTGAAGAGATTACTCAAATTGGACGAGAGAATTCAAAGGTAGTTGCGATCACAGCTGCGATGCTAGGTCCAACAGGTCTAGATAAGTTCTCACAGAACTTTCCTGATAGAACTATTGATGTGGGTATTGCAGAACAACATGCGGTAACAAGTGCTGCAGGTCTTGCTTATGCAGGGGTACACCCAGTTATTGCCATTTACTCAACATTTCTTAACCGAGCCTTTGATCAGTTGCTGTTAGATGTTGCCTTGCATAATGCAGGTGTAACTTTTGTATTAGATCGGGCAGGAATTACGGGAGATGATGGCCCATCTCATCACGGTATTTGGGATTTAGCGTTAACTGGAATTGTTCCCAATATGCGGGTTGGCGCTCCACGCGATGGCGCACGTTTGAAGGAGATACTGCGTGAGTGTGTAAGCATTGAGAACGCTCCTTCAATGCTTCGCTTCCCAAAGGGTGCGGTTCCTGCCGATATTCCAGCGGTTGAACGGATAGTTGGAGCAGATCTTTTGCATCGCGCAGCTTCAAAAGAGGTTTTGCTCATCAGTATTGGAGCCATGGCCACCATGGCACTAGAGATTGCACAGATTGCTAAAGAGCAATCTCTTGATATCACCGTGATAGATCCGGTTTGGGTTAAGCCAATTTCTCCAGCGGTAATTGCAATGTGTTCCGAGTACTCAACCGTTGTTGTGCTTGAGGATGGAATTAAGCACGCAGGTATCGCAAGTGCGATCTCTGAGAGCTTGAGAGATGCAGGAATAAACTGCTCTCTGCACTCAATCGGCGTTCCACTTGAGTTTATCGAGCACTCAAAGCGCAATGAAATTCTTGATGACTTAGAAATCACCCCTGCTGCAATAGTGCAGCAGATTGCAGGGTGGATTTCTTAGTTCTAAGAACTCTGCGAACTATGGAAGGGATGCAACTCCCTTGTCATGGAAGCGCTTGCCAGTAACTGATTCGCTGATTCCTTCGCGATCCAAGTACGGCAAAATTCCACCCAAGTGCATCGGCCATCCAGCGCCCATCAACATGCAGAGATCAATCTCAGCAGGAGTTGTTACAACGCCCTCATCGAGCATCATGCGAGCTTCCTCTGCCAACGCCTTTAAAGCGCGTGCACGAACTTGTTCTGCTGTCGACGGCGTTGTTCCCTTCTCAACTAGGGCAAGAGCTGCTGGGTTTGCAGACACAGACCCATCCTCACCCTTGATGTAGAAGTTACGAACACCTTCCTTGACCATGCGCTGCATAGTTGGAGAGATTCTGTAACGAGGCCCTAGGTTGTGGTGCAAGGTTTCGGAAACATGCAGCGCAACTCCAGGACCAACAAGATCTAGTAACTGGAATGGAGACATTGGGAAACCAATCTCCATCATGGCAGAGTCTGCAACCTCTGGAGAAGTGCCTTCATCAACGGCATCGGTGACCTCACCCATAAAGCGGGTGAGCAAACGATTAACAACAAAGCCTGGCGCATCCTTACAGATGATCATTGTCTTCTTGAGCTCTTTACCAACGGCGATAGCTGTTGCAGTAGTGGCATCATCAGTTGTAGAGGTACGTGCTACCTCTAGCAATGGCATTACCGCTACAGGATTAAAGAAGTGGAAGCCAACAACGCGCTCTGGATTCTTAAGCCCTTCAGTCATTCGCTCAACCGATAGGGAAGAGGTGTTGGTTGCAAGAACGCACTCTGGGGAAACAATGCCTTCTAGCTTCTTAAACAGCTCCTGCTTAAGTGAAAGCTCCTCAAAGATTGCTTCGATAACAAAGTCACATCCGGCAAAGACTGATTGATCTGCAGAGCCTGAAACAAGAAGAGAAAGGCGAGCTGCAGATTCTGGGCTCATGCGCTTCTTCTCTACCTGCTTTGCAAGCTCATTGCGCACCCAAGCAACACCCTTATCGGCACGTGCCTGGTCGATATCTGTCATAACAACAGGGCACTTGAGATTTCGAACCAAGAGCAGCGCCAACTGTGATGCCATCAAACCTGCACCAACAACTCCAACCTTGGTTACCTTGCGGGCAAGGGCAGGCTTTGGAGCGCCCTCAACCTTCTTGCGCTTCTTCTGAATCAAGTTAAATGCATAGAGCGATGCACGTAGTGGATCTGACATCGTCAAATCT
>CALMBJ010000043.1 GCA_937860175.1 uncultured Actinomycetes bacterium | reverse complement strand
CAAAGATGTCATGGCACAAAAGGGCGTTCCAACAACATGCGGTTCAAAGATTCTTGAAGGCTGGCGTCCACCTTATGACTCAACAGTTGTGGCAAACCTAAAGAAAAATGATGTTGTTATCTTGGGTAAGACAAACATGGATGAGTTTGCGATGGGTTCATCTACTGAAAATTCAGCATATGGCCCAACACATAATCCTTGGGATTTAACTCGTATTCCTGGTGGATCAGGTGGCGGTTCATCTGCAGCACTTGCAGCCTTTGAAGCACCACTTGCAATCGGAACTGACACGGGTGGATCAATTCGCCAACCAGCTGCAGTTACCGGAACCGTTGGTGTAAAGCCAACATATGGTGGAGTCTCACGTTTTGGTTTGGTTGCCTTCTCATCATCCCTTGATCAAGCAGGACCTTGTGCGCGTACAGTTTTAGATACAGCGCTATTGCATGAAGCAATTGCCGGACATGACCCAAAGGATGCAACAAGTATTAATGCGCCGGTTCCACAGGTTGTGGCTGCAGCAAAATCTGGCGATGTAAAGGGAATGAAGATCGGTGTTGTAAAGGAGCTTAATGGCGATGGATATCAGCCAGGAGTTCGTGCCCGTTTCGAAGAATCATTAGAACTGCTTGCAAAGGCAGGTGCGGAAATTGTTGAAGTTTCTGCACCAAACTTTGAGTACGCACTTGCGGCTTATTACTTAATTGCACCATCAGAGTGTTCTTCAAACCTGGCACGTTTTGATGCGATGCGTTATGGCTTGCGTGTAGGTGATGTAGATGGTGCATCAGCTGAATCCGTCATGAATCTGACTCGTGAAGTTGGTTTCGGCAAAGAGGTTAAGCGCCGTATCATCTTGGGAACTTATGCATTGTCATCTGGTTACTACGATGCCTATTACGGCAGCGCACAAAAGGTTCGTACTTTGATTACTCAAGATTTCACAAAGGCTTTTGAAAAGGCAGATGTTTTGGTTTCTCCAACCTGTCCAACAACCGCCTTCAAGATCGGTGAAAAGGCAAATGATCCACTAGCGATGTACCTCAATGACATCGCAACGATTCCGGTCAATATGGCTGGTATTGGCGGAATGTCACTTCCATCAGGTTTGGCAGATGAGGATGGATTGCCAGTTGGTTTCCAGATCATGTCACCTGTCATGAAGGATGAACGCATGTACTCAGTGGGTGCTGCTCTTGAAGCTGCCCTACTGACAAAGTGGGGTGCTCCATTACTGGATAAAGCACCAGTTCTCGGAGGTGCGCGATGACGCTTTCATACGATGATGTAGTTGCAAAGTATGAACCGGTATTAGGTCTTGAAGTACAC
>CALMBJ010000042.1 GCA_937860175.1 uncultured Actinomycetes bacterium | reverse complement strand
TACACAGAGTAGATCGTCGGCAGCGTCAGATGTGTATAAGAGACAGGTTGTGCGCGTTCAACTCCGACCGCCGCTGTACTTGCCATGATTTCAGGATGTGATTGAAGATAGTTGACCGCAGCGACGATCGCTTTATCTTGCGAGGTAACCATGTCAGCTTTTGCTTGCTTGCTTTCCTCTTCAGTAGTTGTTCCTGGAGGATAAATCGCAGACTTTGGATATACCGCTCGATCTCCATCGATCCATGAATAAACAAGCTCTGGACCAAAAATCCAAGCATCAGGGTTTGTAACTCTGATTGACATCAAATCGATGCGTCCTGT
Source organism: uncultured Actinomycetes bacterium (assembly GCA_937860175.1). GTDB lineage: Bacteria > Actinomycetota > Actinomycetes > Nanopelagicales > Nanopelagicaceae > Planktophila. Next base: position 1,299 of record CALMBJ010000042.1, on the reverse strand, counting down.
TGGTGGGTAGTTTGTAACACCTTTGAAGGTGATTACATTTTTAAAGATGTTCTGTGCCTCACCCGGTAAAACAATTGCGTAAGGAAGTGGAGCAAGTGTTGCTAATGCGATGAAAACTCCTACAGTTGCTGTGACTAATCGCGGCAAGCGCGAGAATCTCATCATCTGAAAGTTCATAGATCTAGCAGCAGCGCGCTTGACCTAGTTTGCTGATCCAGAATCAGATCCTGCTGACTTATCACGTGCTTGGGAATCTCTCAGAGAATCCTGAAAACGTTGGAACTGACCAACAGAGCGTTGAGTCTCTTGTTGAAACTTTCCTTCAAACTTTGTAACCCATACGACATAACCGAGGGCTCCAATGAGTCCAACCGCGGGGACTACCCACCAAATTAAAGCTGCGAATGCGTTGGACATGGCCCCAGCCTACTAGTTCCCGGTACTGCGCGCTTACGGGGAATGAAAGAGTGTGCGAAGTTGTTCCAACACTGGGAGGATTGATCCATGACACCTTTTGGCTTCACACCAGGAAACTCAGATGACTCTAATGAGCCAATTGATTTTGCTGCCATGATGCAACAGATGCAACAACAGATTCAAGAGCAGTTTTCAAAGCTTGGAATTAATACCTCAGGTTTTGGTGGTTCAACTGAGGCGTTACCAAAGAACCTTGTTCGCGATACCGCAAAGAAGTTTGCAACTGCACAAGGATCAGCACCTATCGGAGCAAATGATGTATCCGATATCGAGCAAGCCTTTTCCATTGCTGAGCTATGGCTCAATGATGCAACTTTTTTTCCACAATCTCCCAACACCGGAAACGCTGCACTAGCGCGCACCGATTGGGTTGATTCAACACTTGCTGGTTGGCAGACGACGGTTGAGCCGTTAGCAATTGGTTTGTCATCTGCGATCGGAGAGCTACTCAATCAGGCGCAAGGTGAAGCAAACCCCTTTGGTGAAGAGAGCCCCTTTGGACAGGAGCAGGCGCAACTTCCGATTGGAATGATCTCTGCGCTACTTAACTCCTTTATTGGCTCCCTCATTGCAACTCAGCTTGGTCAAGCAATTGGTGGGCTTGCTGGCAAGGTAACTGGCGCCCATGATGTTGGTTTACCTCTAATCGATGCGGCTTATCCCACCTTAGTTCCGCAAAATATTAAAGAGTGGGCAACAGATCTAGATATTCCAATGGATGAGGTTCGAATCTTCCATGCATTGCGTGAAGCTGCGATCGCTAGATTATTTGCACATAATCCATGGCTAGTTTCATATATTCGCACCGCCATCACCGATTAT
>CALMBJ010000041.1 GCA_937860175.1 uncultured Actinomycetes bacterium | reverse complement strand
ATCAATCCAGCTGCCTTCACACATTACTCTTACGCTATTCGCGATGCTGCAGAGTTAGTAAAAGCGCCGCTAATTGAAGTACATCTATCTAACCCATTGAGCAGGGAAGAGTTCCGCCATACCTCGGTGATCTCTGGAGTGGCTAACGGAACAATCGGTGGTTTCGGGCCGAATTCCTACGTTTTAGCGATCATTGCGCTAGCAAACTTGCTTTCAAAGTAACAAACCACACCCCTTTAACGGGTATCCTTAGACCTTCGTAAATCAAACAAGTATCGATACAGAGCGGGTGGATTAGCTGTGGCAACAACAAATGATTTAAAAAATGGAATGACCTTGGACATTGAAGGGCAGTTGTGGACGGTAGTTGAGTTCCAACATGTAAAGCCAGGTAAGGGTCCAGCATTTGTGCGCACAAAGCTCAAGTCGGTACTCAGCGGCAAGGTTGTTGATAAAACCTACAACGCTGGAGTCAAGGTTGATGTAGCTATTCTAGAAAAGCGTGAAATGCAGTACCTCTACAAAGAGGGTGATGACTTTGTCTTTATGGATACAAAGACTTATGACCAAATGACTATCAGCGCAGCAACAGTTGGCGACGCAGCTAACTACATGCTTGAAAATACTGAAGCAATCGTTGCAGTTAACGAAGGTAATCCTTTGTACATCGAACTTGCAGCATCAGTTCCGTTGAAAATCACTTACACAGAGCCAGGAATTCAGGGCGATCGCTCTTCTGGTGGAACAAAGCCAGCAACAGTTGAAACAGGTATTGAGATTCAGGTGCCTCTCTTCATCAAACAGGATGAGATTGTTCTTGTTGACACTCGCGATGGGTCATACCAGGGTCGCGCTAACTAGTGTCAGCTCGTAGCAAGGCGCGTAAACAGGCGCTCGATCTCTTGTATGAAACCGACATTCGGGGTACCAATCTGGTTGAAACGCTGATCTCGCGGGATGTTCCAGATGATGGCCCTGATGCGCGCCCAATTCGTGATTACACCAAAGAGTTGGTTAATGGCGTTTCAGCCAATCGCCGCAAGATCGATGAATTAATCACGACCTATGCTCAAGGTTGGGATATGGATCGACTACCGGCCGTTGATAGAAATATTTTGCGTTTAGGTATCTATGAGATTCTCTGGTCATCTGATGTTCCTACAAGCGTTGCCATTGATGAGTCTTTGACTCTAGCTAAGGAGCTCTCCAGCGATGACTCATCCAAGTATATTCATGGTGTTTTGGGACGTATAGCTAGCCTTAAGGACACTATCTCGATCTAGTAAGGGCGTATCGATTTAACATCGCATTGATTTGCGAAACAGACAGCGATCCAAATATCTGCAAAGATTTGATGTCTCCCTCTCTCAGTGAAATAACCTCACCATTCCAATCTCTGCGAACAGCTGCAATAGAGGCAATGATCTCCCGCAACTGTTCAACAGAGGGATCTGAATCATCACGTAGCTTTCGATAATCGATAACGACCCTACCTTTCTCCATTAATGGCTGAGGCTGCGAGAAAAGTTCAAAGGCTGGTATCTGGTAGATCTGTGCTAACTGAAGTAATTTTTGGGCGCTAATGGATCTATCACCACGTTCATAGGAGCCAAGAGCGATCGCCGATATGGTGCCTTTGCTCTGAGCGGCGACCTGGTTCAAAGTAAACCCCTTTGACTCGCGGATATTTCGTAATCTCTTGTGCAGTTGGGCAAGCTCATCGGTTGAGTTCATGGAGGCAGGGTAGACACCTGCCGGAGTCATTTTTATTGGTATCCACAGGGTCGAAGGTTCGATGCTAGTATCGCCCCTGCATCCTTTAACAACCCATCCTGAGAGGTGGGAAAGGAGATTTACATGAGCATTGCCCTGTCTGCACCCGACATTAAACGTGCACTTACACGCATCTCCCACGAAATCCTTGAGAGAAATCAAGGATCATCCTCCATTGTTCTTTTGGGAATTCCCACTCGGGGAGCCCATCTTGCTGCTCGGATCGCGACGATTATTACTGAGATAGAAGGGGTAGCGGTTCCATGCGGAACCCTAGATATAACTCTCTTCAGAGATGATTTACGTTTACGCGCACCTAAGGCGATCATGCCGACAACGATCCCGCCGAGTGGAATCGAAGATAAAGATGTGATCCTCGTCGATGATGTTTTGTTCTCAGGTCGAACAATTCGTGCCGCACTTGATGCATTGGGTGAGATCGGGCGTCCCCGCACAGTTCAGCTAGCAGCTTTAGTTGATAGAGGGCATCGAGAGCTTCCGATTAAGGCGGATTTCGTTGGTAAGAATCTACCGACCTCTAAATCTCAATCTGTTCGTGTTCTCCTGTCAGAGATAGATGGACGCGATGAGGTTGGCATTGAGGGTGAGGTCCTCTGATGCGACATTTACTATCTATTGAAGATCTATCAAAGAGCGATGCTGTTTCGATTCTAGATACAGCTCATGAGTTAGCGCGAGTAAGTGATGGCGCGGTTAAGAAACTTCCAACCTTACGAGGACGAACCATAGTTAATCTTTTTGCCGAAGACTCAACACGTACCAGAATCTCCTTCGAAGCTGCAGCAAAGCGGCTTTCTGCAGATGTAATCAACTTCTCTGCAAAGGGTTCAAGTGTGAGTAAGGGCGAGTCGCTCAAAGACACAGCGATGACCCTGCAAGCCATGGGTGCAGATGCAGTAGTAATTCGTCACTCAGCATCGGGCGCGGCGCAACGCCTTGCTGATTCGCAATGGATGTCAGGCAGCGTAGTTAATGCCGGAGATGGAACTCATGAACATCCAAGTCAAGCCTTGCTTGATGCTTTCACTATCCGCAAGCATCTGCGTGCAGGTGCCCATGACTTGGAAGGTTTAACCGTTGCAATAGTAGGCGATGTCTTGCACTCACGTGTTGCGCGCTCAAATGTCCTGTTGCTTTCAAAACTTGGCGCTAAAGTGATTTTGGTAGCACCGCCAACGTTGCTTCCGGTAGGCGTCGAAAGTTGGCCTGCAACTGTTTCTTATGATTTCGATTCAGTGATCCCATTTGTAGATGTCGTCATGATGCTACGAGTTCAGCAAGAGCGAATGAGCGATCTCTATTTTCCAAATGCTCGTGAATACTCGCGGTACTTCGGGCTTAACGCTGATCGAATGAAATCGATGAAGCAGGGTTCCATTGTTATGCACCCAGGTCCTATGAATCGTGGCCTTGAAATCTCGGCAGAGGTAGCAGATAGCGCCCGTTCTGTCATCACCGAACAGGTGACCAATGGAGTAAGTGTAAGAATGGCGATTTTGTATGTTCTTCTAACGGGCAGCGCACTAGAGGCAGGGAGTAATTAAATGAACTCAATTGATGTTGTAATCAAGGGTGCCAAGCTTCCCAATGGAACTGTCTCAGACATCTGTATTCAAGGTGAGCATGTAGTAGATGTGGTTAAGGATTATTCGGGTCCTGCGACACATGTTGTAGAAGCGACAGGTTGTGTAGTTCTGCCAGGCCTTGTGGATTTACATACCCACCTTCGCGAACCGGGTAGAGAAGATGCCGAGACTGTTTTAAGCGGAAGCCAAGCCGGTGCTAAAGGTGGTTTTACCGCCTTGTCGGCGATGGCTAACACATCACCAGTTGCTGATACCGCTGGAGTGGTTGAGCAGGTTTATAGATTGGGTCAAGAAGCTGGATATCTAGATGTATTTCCAATTGGTGCGGTGACACAGGGCTTGAGAGGTGAAGCTTTGTCGGAGATTGGCGCAATGGCTGACTCTGTAGCTCGAGTGAGAGTTTTTAGCGATGATGGTCATTGTGTCTCAGATCCATTAGTGATGCGCAGAGCACTTGAGTACATCAAAAAGTTTGATGGAGTAGTTGCACAACATGCTCAAGATCCGCGTATGACCGTTGATTCTCAAATGAATGAGGGCATCGTATCGGCGCGTTTAGGGCTAAAGGGCTGGCCAGCAGTTGCCGAAGAGGCAATCATTGCTAGAGATGTATTGCTAACAGACCATGTGAACTCTCGACTACATATCTGCCATTTAACTACAGCAGGAGGTGTTGAGATCATCCGCTGGGCTAAAGCTCGAGGTATCGATGTAACCGCTGAAGTCACCCCGCACCATCTTTTGCTAACAGATGATCTTGCCGGCTCTTATGATCCGGTTTACAAGGTGAATCCGCCTCTGAGAACAGAGCATGATGTTCATGCACTACGTGAAGCTTTAGCAGATGGCACCATCGACATCGTTGCTACAGATCATGCTCCGCATCCCTTGGAGGCCAAAGAGTGCGAATGGCAAGAGGCGGCTTTCGGAATGTTAGGACTTGAAACAGCGCTATCTATTGTCCAGAAAACCATGATTGATTCGGGGATGATGAGTTGGGAGCAGGTTGCCGAACGCATGTCCCTCACCCCGGCCCGCATTGGTCGTTACGCTGATCAAGGCCAGCAGCTGGCAAAGGGGGCCTTTGCTAACCTTGTTGTGATTAATCCAACGAAAAGTTGGCGCGTGGATCGCGATTTAGTTCTATCTAACTCATCAAATACTCCATACCATGGCCATGAGTTACCGGGAGTTGTGGAGCACACATTCTTCAAAGGTAAGCAGACCGTTATTAATGGCGAAGTTATATCCAAGGGGGCAAAGTAATGAGTAACGCTTACTTCGTCTTGGATGATGGAAGAATCTTTGAAGGCAGATCGTGGGCCGCACAGGGAAAGACATTTGGAGAAGCGGTATTCCAAACCGGCATGACCGGTTATCAGGAGACCCTTACCGATCCTTCGTATCACAAGCAAGTTGTTGTGATGACCGCACCTCACATTGGCAACACAGGTGTGAATGATTTGGACAACGAGTCATCGCGAATTTGGGTTGCAGGTTTTGTTGTACGTAACCCTTCCTCACTCACATCCAACTGGCGTTCACAAAATGATTTGGAAAGTGAGTTGATTGAACAAGGTGTAGTTGGAATTCAAGGGGTAGATACCCGAGCGATTACTCGGCACCTAAGAGATAGAGGTGCCATGCGCGTCGGTATCTTTTCTGGACTTGACCTAACTCGAGAGGAGATGGTGGTCGAAGTTCGCAAGGCCGAGGCGATGTCAGGTGCTTTCTTGGTGAAGGATGTTTCGACACCAACAACATACGTTGTTCCAGCGATTGGCACAAAGAGATTTACCGTCGCAGCTTTGGATCTTGGAATTAAAGCGGCAACACCGCGTTCTCTCGCAGAACGTGGCGTTGAAGTTCAGATAATGCCGTTTAACTCAACCTTTGAGCAGATTATGGCTATCCATCCTGATGGAGTTTTTCTCTCTAACGGCCCCGGAGATCCTTCAACTATGACCGAAGTTATTGAAGTTGTTCGAGAGCTGTTACTAGCCGAAGTTCCGATATTTGGAATTTGTTTCGGTCATCAAATTCTGGGAAGAGCGCTAGGTTTTGAAACATATAAGTTGCAGTTTGGTCACAGAGGTATCAATCAACCTGTGATTGATAAGGGCACCGGCAAGGTAGAGATCACCGCTCATAACCACGGTTTTGCAGTAAAAGCACCTACAGATTCGGAGTTCTCAACTGTTTATGGCAGGGGAGAGGTAACCCATACCTGTCTCAATGATGGCGTCGTTGAAGGTCTATCGCTGTTAGATCGACCAGCCTTTTCTGTGCAATACCACCCGGAGGCTGCCGCTGGCCCACATGATGCCTCATATCTTTTTGATCGTTTCGTCGATTTGATGTCAAAGAAGGTGGGTGCGTAATGCCTTTGGATTCCTCAATCAAAAGTGTTCTTGTTATCGGAAGCGGTCCGATTGTTATTGGTCAAGCGTGCGAGTTTGATTATTCAGGAACTCAAGCATGTCGTGTTTTAAGGGCTGAAGGAATTCGCGTAATCCTAGTCAACTCTAATCCAGCAACCATCATGACCGATCCTGAATTTGCAGATGCAACGTATGTAGAACCGATTACTCCAGAGATTATTGAAAGGATCATTGCTCACGAAAAGCCTGATGCTGTTTTAGCAACCCTGGGCGGTCAAACTGCGCTGAACGCGGCGATTGGCCTTTATGAGCGAGGAACATTGGCGAAGTACGGTGTTCGTCTAATCGGTGCAGATGTTGATGCGATTAATCGTGGCGAAAATCGTGAGCTGTTTAGAGCGATCGTTGAAAAGGTAGGCGGAGAATCAGCTAAGTCCCGCATCTGTCACACAATGGAAGAGATCCTGTCTGCGGTAGTTGAACTTAACTACCCAGTCGTTGTTAGACCCTCCTTCACCATGGGTGGCTTAGGCTCCGGTATCGCATTTGATGAGGCTGAACTTCGCCAAATCGCAGGTGCGGGTCTGCGGCATAGCCCGACCTCAGAGGTTCTTTTAGAGGAATCAATTATCGGTTGGAAAGAGTATGAGCTCGAGGTCATGCGTGATAACAAAGATAACGTTGTTATCGTGTGTTCGATTTAAAATCTTGATCCCATGGGTGTTCATACTGGCGACTCAATAACAGTTGCACCTGCTATGACCCTTACCGATGTTGAGTATCAGAAACTTCGCGATCTCTCGATGGATATTATTAGAGAAGTTGGCGTAGATACCGGTGGTTGCAACATACAGTTTGCGGTAAATCCGACCAATGGCCGAATCATCGTAATTGAAATGAATCCAAGAGTTTCACGATCAAGTGCATTGGCATCAAAGGCAACTGGTTTCCCAATAGCCAAGATCGCTACAAAGTTAGCCATTGGATACACCTTGGATGAGATCAGAAATGACATAACCCAAGTTACTCCAGCCTCATTTGAACCAACCTTGGATTACGTAGTGGTTAAACTTCCGCGGTTTGCATTTGAGAAGTTTGCAGATGCTGATCCACGATTGACGACAACAATGAAGAGCGTCGGAGAAGCGATGGCTATTGGTCGTTCCTTTTCAGAGGCGCTCATGAAAGCTTTGCGCTCACTAGAGCGAAAGGAAGCGATCTTTACCTGGCCTTCGGTCTCAGAATCAGAGCGGTTGGCCCTGCTGCAAGCTATGAGAGTTCCAACCGAGTATCGCTTGCAGCAGGTTCAAAAAGCGATGTGGGCGGGAGCCAGCATCGAAGAGGTTTTCACTGCTACCAAGATCGATCCTTGGTACCTGCGCCAGATTGAGTTAATCAATCAACAAGCTCTCGTCATTTCTCAACCTGGCGAATTAACCTCTGAACTACTTCGAACTGCAAAATCCCAAGGTTTTTCCGATAACCAAATTGCAACGCTACGTGGAGTTTCAGAGGATGAAATTCGTAAAGCCCGTCACCATCTGGGGATTCGTCCCGTTTACAAAACTGTAGATACCTGCGCCGCAGAGTTTGAGGCCTTCACTCCTTATCATTATTCGAGCTATGAAGAGGAAACAGAGGTGCGCCCACGCACAACCCCTGCTGTAATCATCTTGGGTAGCGGACCAAATCGAATCGGCCAGGGAATTGAGTTTGATTACTCTTGCGTTCACGCCTCATTCACACTTCGTGAAGCGGGTTATGAAACGATCATGATTAACTGCAATCCCGAAACGGTTTCTACAGATTACGATACAAGTAATCGCTTGTATTTTGAGCCGCTAACCCTTGAAGATGTTCTTGAAGTTGTCCATGCTGAATCACTGGCGGGTCCTGTTCTGGGGGTAATTACCCAGTTAGGTGGTCAAACGCCACTAGGTTTGGCCGCCGGATTGAAGGCCAACGGGGTAAATATTCTAGGCACTTCGCCAGAAGCGATTAATTTGGCGGAAGAACGCGGAGCCTTTGGAAATATCTTGGCTGAGCAAGGGTTACGTGCTCCCGAGTTCGGAATGGCATCCTCACAACTAGAGGCCACAACTATTGCACAAGCCATCGGTTATCCGGTGCTTGTCCGCCCCTCATTTGTTCTAGGT
>CALMBJ010000040.1 GCA_937860175.1 uncultured Actinomycetes bacterium | reverse complement strand
GTCAGATGTGTATAAGAGACAGGTATGGCAACAAACATGGCGCCTCACAACATAAGCGAGGTTATCGCCGCTACTAAGTTTTTAATTGAGAACCCAACTGCAACCGTTAAGCAGTTAATGAAGTTTGTACCAGGTCCAGATTTCCCAACAGGTGGCGAAATCGTTGGACTCGATGGTGTGCGCGAGGCGTACTCAACGGGTAAGGGATCCTTCAAGGTCCGCGCAACAGTTGAGATAGAAAAGGTGACATCCCGCAAGATGGGTATCGTCATCAAGGAGCTTCCATACACAATCGGACCAGAAAAGGTTGTTGAGCGTATTGCAGCACTTGTTAAGGCGAAGAAGATCCAGGGAATCAGCGACATCGTTGATCTTTCAGATGGGCAAACCGGAACAAATGTTGTTATTGAGATCAAAAATGGTTTTGAACCGGAAGAGGTTCTTGAAAAGCTGTATGCACTTACCCCAATGGAGGATGCATTTGCTATCAACGCCGTTGCATTGGTGAAGGGACGCCCACAAACCCTTGGTTTGAAGGAGCTTCTACGAGTATTTATCGATCACCGCATCGAAGTTGTTCGTCGTCGTTCAGAGTTCCGCAAAGCCAAGGCTGAGGCTCGTCTTGGATTAGTAGATGGATTACTCAAGGCGATTATTGATATCGATAAGGTCATCAAGATTATTCGCGCCAGCGATGATGCATCAACTGCAAAAGATAAGTTGATCAAAGACTTTAAACTCAATGATGAACAGGCCACATACATCTTGGATATGCCACTTCGTCGCTTGACCAAGATGAGCAAGATCGAACTCGAAAGCGAGCAAAAGGAACTTAAGAGCACTATTGCAGAGCTCACAAAGTTGCTTAAGAGCGAGGATGCGATCAAGGCACAAGTTTCTGATGAGTTAACCGCGGTAGGTAAGGCATATGCAACACCTCGTCGTACGCGAATTGGTGCTGCTTAACATCTCTCGATAGAGTTCGGTGTGATTTCAACCCAAGCGCTAGAACTACGTGCAGGTGCTCGCCTTCTTGTTAAGGGCGTAACTGTTCGCATTAACAGCGGCGACCGCATCGGGTTTGTTGGTCGAAATGGTGCTGGTAAATCAACCCTTGCAAAGGTTCTAGCAGGAGAGACAATGCCTGCAGGAGGTGCGGTCAATCGCACTGGAAAAATTGGTTACCTGCCACAGGATCCGCGTACTGGTGATGAACCAGGAACAGTTATTGATCGAATTTTATCTGCCCGTGATTTAGATCAGATCGCATCTCGCATGCGTTCAGTTGAAGAAGAGATGGCAACCGCCCAAGGTGAAGCCTTAGAAAAAGCGATGGATCGCTACACACGTGTTGAGGCAGAGTTTTCTGCAGCAGGCGGGTATGCCGCAACAGCTGAAGCTGAAGCGATCGCGACATCCCTTGGTGTCTCTGAAGCGGTCTTTGCAAATGAGCTCTCAACTCTTTCTGGCGGTCAGCGCCGTCGTATTGAGCTAGCTCGTATTCTCTTTAGTGGTGCTGAAACCTTGCTACTGGATGAGCCAACTAACCACTTAGATGCTGATTCGATCATGTGGTTGCGCGAGTTTTTATCTAAGTATTCAGGTGGATTGGTGATCATCTCTCACGATGTGAACTTGATCGAAACCGTTGTAAACAAGGTGTTCTACTTAGATGCCAACCGTAACTGCATCGATGTCTACAACCTTGGCTGGAAGGCCTACCTGCTACAGCGTGAACAGGATGAGCACCGCCGTAAGAAGGAGCGCGCCAACGCTGAAAAGCGGGCAGAGATTTTGCAAAAGCAGGGTGAAAAGATGCGTGCAAAGGCATCGAAGGCAACGGCTGCACAAGGCATGTTACGTCGTGCTGAAAAGCTTCGCAGTGGACTTGATGATGTTCGAGTCGCTGACAAGGTTGCAAAGCTGCGCTTTCCTACCCCTGCCCCATGTGGCAAGACCCCACTATCTGGTGAAGAGCTTTCAAAGAACTATGGCTCACTGGAAATCTTTACCGATGTTTCATGTGTGATTGATAAGGGCTCACGTGTTGTAATCCTTGGACTTAACGGTGCCGGAAAGACAACTCTGCTACGTATTTTGGCCGGTGAACTTGAATCAGATACCGGCAAAGTTGAACATGGTCATGGTTTAAAGATCGGTTACTACGCCCAGGAGCATGAATCACTTGATTTTGAACGCACTATTTTAGAAAACATGATGTCTGCAACCCCCGATATCCGCGAACCTGAAGCTCGCAATACCTTGGGCTCATTCCTGTTTGTGGGCGATGATGTTCATAAGCCGGTTAAGGTCTTATCTGGTGGTGAAAGAACTCGTTTAGCGCTAGCTGTTCTTGTTGTATCTGCAGCAAATGTTTTATTACTCGATGAGCCAACTAACAACTTAGATCCAGCATCTCGCGCTGAAATCTTGGGAGCACTTGCTGAGTACCAAGGTTCAGTAATTATGGTTTCTCACGATGAAGGCGCGGTGCAAGCGCTAAAGCCAGAGCGCGTGATTTTGTTGCCAGATGGCGATGAGGATTTGTGGAAAGAGGAGTACTTCGACCTAGTTGCTATTGATTAGCAATTAAGCGTCGATGTGATCGCGGTCGATTTCGGCGTTAGCAATGAACTCCTTGCGTGGAGCAACTTCACTGCCCATCAAAAGTTCAAACATCGCCTCTGATGCTGCTGCATCTGAAACGGTAATTCGACGCAAGGTACGAGCATCTGGATCCATTGTGGTTTCACGGAGCTGATCAGCATCCATTTCACCAAGGCCTTTGTAGCGCTGAATAGGCTCCTTCCAGCGCTTGCCCTCCTTCTTAAGCTCTGCAGTTACCTTTTTCATCTCATCATCACTGTAGGTGTAGATGTAATTACCCTTCTTGCCTCCCCCGCCAACAACTTCGATGCGGTGTAGAGGTGGAATCGCTGCAAATACACGGCCGGAATCAATCAGTGGGCGCATGTAGCGATACATAAGGGTAAGAAGCAGGCAACGAATATGAGCGCCATCAACATCAGCATCTGACATCAAGATAATGCGACCGTAACGTGCCTCATCTAACTCAAAGGATTTTCCAGAGCCCGCACCGATTACCTGAATAATCGAGCCACACTCTTTATCTTCAAGCATCTGAGAAAGTGATGCCTTTTGTACATTCAAAATCTTTCCACGAATAGGCAAGATCGCTTGGAACTCGCTATTTCGGGCGGCCTTAGTTGTTCCAAGCGCCGAGTCACCTTCTACGATAAAGAGTTCGGTACGAGTTACATCCTCTGAGCGGCAATCTGAGAGCTTTGTTGGAAGTGATGATGACTCAAGTGCGTTTTTACGACGCTGCAGATCCTTGTGGGCGCGTGCGCTAATACGTGTACGAGATGCTGCTGCAATCTTTTCCAGAACTAAACGACCATTTGCCTTGTCGATGCGCTTAGAAGTATTGAAGTACTCCTTCATCTTCTCTGCAACAACCGCAGAAACAATTCGGGTTGCTGCAGCTGTTCCTAGAACCTCTTTAGTCTGACCTTCAAACTGTGGCTCAGACATACGAACAGTTACGACCGCTGTTAATCCTTCGAGAACATCATCCTTGATTACATCGATCTCTTTGTTGGACAAGGTCTTTGTCGAACGCAGCGCCTCGTTAACAACCTTGACCAATGCGCGCTCAAAGCCAACTACGTGGGTTCCGCCCTTAGGAGTTGCGATGATATTTACAAATGAACGCTGGGTGGTTTCAAAACCATTGCCCCACTTCATCGCGATATCAACCTCCATATCGCGCTCAACCTCAGTTGAGACCATATGGCCCTTGTCATCTAGAACCGGAACCGTCTCTTGGTAATGGCCTGTTCCGTAAATACGAATGACATCGCCAACAGGTTCATCTGGCTGCAGGTAATTACAGTATTCAGTGATTCCGCTCTTGTGGAAGAAGGTTTCTGATGTCTTTGCCTTGGTGCGATTGTCATTAACAATCAAGGTCAGACCTGGAACAAGGTATGAGGTCTGACGTGCGCGTGCGTAAATATCCTCTAGATCAAGCTCTGCTTCCTTTAGGAAGATCTGGCGATCGCTCCACCACTTAATGCGGGTACCGGTGATCTTTGATGAAATCTTTCCGATTACGCGCAAACCTGATTTTGGCTCAAATGGAGCCTTTGGGCCATCGCCATCAAAGATTCCTGCAGTTCCGCGTTGGAATGACATCCAGTAAATCTTTCCATCGCGATCAACTTCAACATCTAGACGTGAAGCCAGTGCGTTTACAACTGATGCACCAACACCGTGCAAACCACCAGATGCGGCGTATGAGCCGCCACCAAACTTTCCACCAGCATGAAGCTTGGTTAAAACAACTTCAACACCTGTTAATCCAGTTTTTTGCTCTTTATCTACCGGAATTCCGCGACCATCATCATGAACCTCTACAGATCCATCTGATTCAAGGTTGATTTCAATTTTCTTACAGTGACCGGCCAGGGACTCATCTACAGAGTTATCAATGATCTCCCACAAGCAGTGCATGAGACCACGTGAATCGGTGGAACCGATATACATACCCGGACGTTTACGGACCGCATCAAGGCCCTCGAGAACCGCTAGATCTTTTGCGGTATAGCTATCTTGCGAAGGGGTCGCAACTGCATCTTTCTCGGCCATGGGGCGAAAGATTATCCGCATCACCCTATTTTTCAGCGTAAGCGCGCCCAAAAAACTCTCAGATATTGGGATTTGTCGACTCTCAGTGTTAATTCAGGGTTAATTGGTGAAATTACCTGAAAATAAACGAGCGGGGAATAAATAAATGTGGTTTCCTGTTCCATAGAAGTAAGCAGTTCAAACGGAGACGGAGAGAGTTATGACAGAACAGATGTTGCTTGAATCAGTACCTCTTAACGCCCTCGATCGTTGCGATCGATGCGGAGCACAGGCTTATGTGCGCGCAGTGCTACTCAATGGCGGAGAGCTAATGTTCTGCGCACACCATGGCAAGGAATACGCTGAAAAGCTAAAGACCGTTGCTGCAAAGATTCAGGATGAGACTGAAAAGTTAATCGAATCTAAGAACTAATCTTTTTTATCAAGAAAGCCCTTATGCGAACCATCGCAGAAGGGCTTTTCTTGTGAGTGGCCACAGCCACAAAACTTTGGGTTTTCAATCGTCTCAATGACATTGCCTTCAGAATCAACAATGTCCACCGTTCCAGTTACACGGATAGATCCGCTCTTTGGATTAATGAAAACCTTATTGTTCTCCACTTGTACCTGACTCGTTCTTAATCGAGGTAGTCGCGCAGAACCTGGCTGCGAGATGGGTGACGAAGCTTTGACATTGTCTTTGATTCAATCTGACGAATACGTTCACGAGTAACTCCGTAAACCTTTCCGATCTCATCAAGTGTCTTTGGCTGTCCATCAGTTAAACCAAATCGCATCGCAACTACGCCTGCTTCGCGCTCTGACAGTGTGTCTAGAACTGAGTGCAGCTGCTCTTGTAGCAATGTGAATGAAACCGCATCAGCCGGAACAACCGCTTCAGAGTCTTCAATCAAATCACCAAACTCAGAATCTCCTTCTTCACCAAGTGGTGTGTGAAGTGAGATTGGCTCGCGACCGTACTTTTGAACCTCGACAACCTTTTCAGGTGTCATGTCGAGTTCCTTGGCTAGCTCTTCAGGGGTCGGTTCACGACCAAGATCCTGCAGCATCTGGCGCTGAACACGTGCCAACTTATTAATAACTTCAACCATGTGAACCGGGATACGGATCGTACGAGCCTGGTCAGCCATCGCACGGGTAATCGCCTGACGGATCCACCAAGTTGCATATGTCGAGAACTTGTAACCCTTTGTGTAGTCAAACTTCTCAACCGCGCGGATTAGACCCAAGTTTCCTTCCTGGATCAAATCTAGGAACAACATTCCACGACCGGTATAACGCTTTGCAAGAGATACAACCAAACGAAGGTTTGCTTCTAGCAGGTGGTTCTTTGCGCGCTTTCCATCTTCAACAAGCCACTCAAGTTCGCGCTTGTACTTCTTATCAAGCTTCTTTTCATGCTTCAGTTTTTCTTCTGCAAAAAGACCAACTTCTACACGTGTAGCAAGCTCTACTTCGAGCTCTGCATTAAGCAGCGCTACACGGCCGATCTGCTTCAGGTAATCCTTAACAGGGTCAGCGGTTGCACCAGCTGTCATAACAGTCTGTGCAGGAGCATCATCTTCTTCAGAGGCCTTTAATGTAAAGGCGTTCTCTTCATTGCCTTGATTTGCTTCATCTGATGCAAGATCTACAACACGTGGTTGATTTGCCTTGTCCTCATCCTCGCTGTCGATGATCTCGACAACTTCCTTGATAAGGGTTTCAACATCTTCAAGCTCAACCTCTTCTAGCTCAACCTCTTCGCCATCAATCTTTGTAACAACTGACTTACCAGTCTTTGTATCAGTCTTTGTATCGATCTTTGCAGCAGGTGCTGCAACTACTGGCTCAGGCTTTGGTGCGATTAATTCGTACTCAGCCTTCTTCAAAATTCGTGAAGGTGAACCAAGTCCGCTCTTGCGCAGCTTTTCAATCATTACAGGTACTTCAGTTGCGAGCGCACGCGCCTCATCAACTAGATCTTTATCAACCTTCTTTGGAATTCGGTTAATTGATGTAACGCCACGAGCATCAAGCTCTGCCAAAACCTCATTTTGGCGA
>CALMBJ010000039.1 GCA_937860175.1 uncultured Actinomycetes bacterium | reverse complement strand
TGGTGGCTCAACACCTTGTTGGGCAAAGGCGATCGCTGTGGCTTCAACCGCACCCACCCAGATAGGCAGAAAACGGGTGCCATCAATCTCCTTCAGTAAGAGAATGGGTTGGTTGGATGGCATCTCGACGCGAACGCCGATCACCTCCATAGGAATCAACATGATCTTGGCTCTAGCCGCAAAGCAGTTATGAGCGAGGTCGGTTGAGGCCGCCACGTACAAGTGCGGCGTGCAAACGAATTGAGAGAGATGCGATCTCTTTTTGGACCTCTTCGGCGCGAGCCTTTGACTCTGCATTCTTCTGTCGAGTCAGTGGAGTAATAACCTGTTCGATCAAACCGATCTCTCGATCTGCAGCGGATTTAAATGAACGAAGGTGGCGCGCTTCAATGCCAAAGCCGCCCATCTCCGTTACAGCCTTGGCAATCGCCAAAGCATCGCCATCGTAATGACGCCCGCGCGGTGCGATTAATCCATAACCTTCTAGCTCTACTAGTTGATCTTCGGCAAGACCGCTGTTCTTCAATAGCTCTTCGCGAGAAAGACGCATCTCGCTGACTTCACCAAATGCGCTCGGCGCCATCTCTCCATCGATGGTAGCCAATCCAATAGCAGGACGTGGTGAGGCAACTCCACCAACAGCCGCTGGCTGCAAACCACGGTCTATCGCATCTAAGTTTTCCTTGATGACCTTCAAAGGAAGATACTGATCACGTTGGGCAAGCAAGACATACCGCAGGCGCTCTAAATCTGAACTAGTGAACTTACGGTAACCAGATGGAGTTCGTTGCGGCTCAATCAAACCCTCAGATTCAAGAAAGCGAATCTTCGAAATTGTGATGTCTGCAAAATCTCCACGCAAACGGTTAAGGACCTCACCGATGCTCAGATATGCGCGTGCTGGAACTGCCATGACTACTCCCCTAGTTGGAACCGACGAAAAGCAAATGAAACTTACCTATTTGAAACTCATCACCAGAGACAAGAGTGTGCTCTGTGACGGAAATATTGTTGATGTAGGTTCCATTTAAAGAACCTTCATCCTTAAGAACAAAAGTATTACCCTGCTTTGAGATAGTTGCATGTGCTCTTGAGACAGTTACATCATCTAGAAATACTGAACTAGATGCAGCACGGCCAATGGTTGCACCTTCTGCAGTAATCAAGAATCGAGAGCCCTTATTTGCTCCACGGGCTATAAGCACCATCGCTTTTTCACCCTTAGAGCTTTGAATTTCAGAGACAACAGCGCGATCTTCTGGGGAAAGTAATGCGAGCTGCTCTTCTAACTGTTTTTCTGATGGGTTTGATACCTCACGCAACCCTAGGTGAATGGTTGAGGTCAGCTCGCTTGGAGATTGCTCTGCAGCCACCGCCCTACCTCCTCACCGTCAACTTAAGGGTGACACTAGAGAGTTAGGCAGATAAGGTCAAGCCGTAATTTCGCCGTATTGAGCAGCTGACAAAAGATCATTTGGCGCAGATGTGACCTCAATCTTTGCCAACCAGCCCGCTCCATATGGATCGGAGTTGATACTTTCAGGAGAGTTAGATAAGGAGTCATTTACTGAAACAACTGTTCCTGTAACAGGTGCATAGATCTCAGAAACGCTCTTAGTTGATTCAACCTCGCCGCAAACCTTTCCTGCAATCACCGTCTCGCCAACCTTTGGAAGTTGCACATAAACAATGTCACCGAGGGCAGCCTGTGCGTAATCTGTGATTCCCATTGTGTATGTCAGATTTTCAGCCGATACCCACTCATGTTCCTTGGTGTATGACAACTCATTAGGAATTGATGACATGGTTTCCTCGAATCTGCGAAATGCCTTCGCGTGCGTAGCTAATACCTGTAGAAATGTAGAGGGCAATACCCCAGATAGCAAAACTCCACCCCGCGACAAAGGCGATACTCCCCCAAATGCCATCTGATTGAGCCAAGAGCAAAAATGGGAAGGCGTACAAGAGGTTGAAGGTTGCAGCTTTACCAAGATATGTCACGGTAAATGGTGGAAGACCGCGACGATTCATCACCAAGGTGATGACCGCCAAAATAATGTCTCGACCAATAATGATCGCGATCATCCAGACTGGAACGATCTCGCGAATCAAGAAGACCAACAAAGTTGCAAATATGTAGAGACGATCTATGGCTGGATCGGCTAACTCGCCAAAGCGCGAGGTTTGATTCCAGGCGCGGGCGATCTTTCCATCAAAGTAATCAGTAGCCCCGCCTATGGCTAGAACTACTATCGCCCAACCATCAGCCTCTACCCAAAGGGTGAGGTAGATGAAGAGCGGAATTCCGAGAAAACGAAGAAAGGTGAGAGCGTTAGGAACGCTGATCACAGATGCGCTCATTCCTTGTCGCGCTCCTTGACTCGAACCGCTACCTGTACCGGAGTTCCAGGGAACTTAAACTCCTCACGAAGGCGGCGCTCAATAAAGCGACGGTATGAAGCCTCGATCCAGCCACTTGAGAAGACAACAAACTTCGGCGGCGCAATACCCGCCTGCGTTGCGTAGTAAACCTTCGGCTGCTTTCCGCCACGGACTGGTGGAGGTGTTGCACCAATGAGTGCGCCGAGGAATGAGTTGAGCTTGGCTGTCGGAACTCGTCGCTCCCAACTATCGAGAGCGGTTCTTAGAGCTGGCGCTAAACGATCTCTGTGCCATCCAGTCTTTGCCGCGATGTTAACTCTTTGCGCCCACTCAACCTGATCTAAATGTCTATCAATTTCACGATCCAACTGATTGCGTCGATCCTCATCTACAAGATCCCACTTATTCATTACGATCACCATCGCCTTACCCGCCTCTTCAACCATGGTGATCACACGCAAATCCTGTTCAGTAATTGGCTCAGATGCATCCAAAACAACTACCGCAACTTCGCATCGTTCTAAGGCGGTAGCGGTGCGTAATGATGCGTAGTAATCAGTACCAGAATCT
>CALMBJ010000038.1 GCA_937860175.1 uncultured Actinomycetes bacterium | reverse complement strand
TGGCTAAACCACCCATACTGGAGCCAATAACAGCTGTTTTTTCAGGGGAGTGAGCACCATAAATTGCAGGCACGATCTCTCCAAAGATCTTCATTAGGTAAGCATCTGAGTGCAAAACAATTGATTGATCCTTAATCGCCCAGCGCGGATCCACATAAGCACCAGCTGCAAAAAATTTTTCGGGAGCTAAATCCTTGGCTCGCCCCCATGGATTCTCCTTTGTTGCGCTGTGCCATACGCCAATAATTGTTGGAGGTTTAATCCCTTGTTCATTTGCCACATCAATTGCCGCTTGCGCCATCTTCCAGGTCTGACGCCGATGAGTACTAGTAGTTCCATCAAAGATATTTTGCCCATCATGTGCGATCAGCAGGTGTTCGCTTCCGCCACGAGGTGCCCAGTAATCCACGATTCGGTCATCAAAACGGGTGCGCACAACTTCACCGGGAACTCCTCGGATTTGGAAGCGCTTAATCTCCTGCATGGTGATTTAATCATCCCATGTCATCGCCGAAAACATCAATAATCTGGTTTCGTCGCGACCTTCGCATCAATGATCATCCAGCGCTTTTGGCCGCTATCGAATCATCTGATCAAGTAATTCCGCTCTTTATTCTCGATAAGCAGCAAATTCAAGAAGCAGGTTCCAAGTTACTTGCATATATGGCTCAATCACTTCGACACTTAGATCAATCACTCGGCAACAAACTTCATATCATCGAAGGTGATCAGGTAGAGGTACTTACAACTTTGATCAAGAAGTACGGTGTTGAGCAGGTACATATCTCTGCCGAGTATGAAAGATACGGGGCGGCACGTGATGCACGGGTCGAAGCTGCAGGAATTAACCTTGTAAGAACCGGAAGCCCATATGCAGTTGCACCTGGTCGCGTCTTAAAACCATCTGATGCAACCCCTTACAAGGTATACACACCTTTCTATAAGGGTTGGAGAACACATGGTTGGCGCGCACCTGCGGTTACTCCTAAGAAATTTACCTGCGTAGAACCAACCGCCGAATACCGCGCCTTTCCTGATTTTCCAATGCCAGAAGGCGTAACAGTTATCGAAGCGGGCGAAGCTGCAGCGCTGCAGCGCTTCAAGGAGTTCACCGCCAAGGGGTTAGATTCTTACGACGAGAACCGTAACTTTGCAGCCATCGATGGAACATCAAAGATGAGTTCTTACCTTAAGTTTGGCGAGATTCATCCGCGCACCTTGCTTAAAGATCTGGGTGAGAGCAAAGCCCACGACACCTTTAGAAAAGAGATTGCTTGGCGTGAGTTTTACGCCGATGTTTTATTTAACAATCCAATGACCGATGTTGAGTATTACGCACCAAAGTTTGCGCAGATGCGTTACGACAAGCCAGGTGCTCAGTTCAAAGCTTGGTGTGAAGGTAAAACTGGATACCCATTTGTAGATGCCGCGATGCGACAGCTCATACTTGAAGGGTGGATGCACAACAGAACTCGAATGGTTGTCGCATCATTTTTAGTTAAAGATCTACACCTCGAATGGCAGCTGGGCGAACGTTTTTTTGCAGAACATCTGGTTGATTACGATGTTGCCTCAAATGCTCATGGTTGGCAGTGGACCGCTGGAACCGGAACCGATGCATCTCCGTATTACCGCGTCTTTAACCCAATTGAGCAGGGACGCCGCTTTGATGAAAACGGTGATTACATTCGCAGATATGTTCCAGAGCTTGCCCATTTATCCGCCTCTGAAATTCATGAGCCATGGCTCTTTCTTGATGGTTACAGCAAGGGATACCCCGAGCGAATCGTTGATCACGCATTAGAACGCCATGAAGCGTTAGCTCGCTTGCAGGAGATTAAAGCTGACAAACCCCCAATGCCTGGCGCTTAGCCGCGTACATCGCATTATCTGCACGTAGCAACAAATCATCGCCGCCATCATTGTCTGCAAGGCCAATACTTACTCCAATACTTATTTGGTGGCCATCGATAATAAATGGATAAGACAAAGTAGCTCGAAGGGCAAGCGCGATCTCCATCACCGCACCTTGTGATCCATCGATCAAGATCCCAAACTCATCTCCACCTAAGCGAGCAAGCAACGCACCACCCGGAAGTACTCGAGTAAACCTTTGTGCAACCTGTTGCAAAACCTTGTCACCTACCTCATGACCATATGTGTCATTGACCGGCTTAAATCCATCAAGATCTAAGAGCATCAATGAGCCATTACGTGTGGCAAAGTTTGGAATCTCTGCAATCAGCCGCCTGCGATTAGGCAGCATCGTTAACTCATCTGTTCTGGCCAAAATCCTTTCAGTTCCAATACTTCGAGCTTGATGGAGCGCGATACTCATTCTGATAAATGCCAAAGCCAAGGTACCGATCGCTGGAATAACAATGAAGTGCGGAAAGCTATCTGGATCAATTGCTAAAAGTGCAAGCAAGGTTGCGCTTAAGAAAACAGAGATTGTTATCAGAACCGGATTAACCCCACCCTTGTTTTTGTTATCAGTTCCTGGATGCCAACAACTTTCGGCGATAACTACAAATGCAACGAGCCAGCCATAATCAATCAATGAGCCAAACTCATATTTCATATTGAGGTTTTGCCATAGGAATAAAAGATCAGTTGCTGCGTAGAGCAAAACACCAATAGTCAGAAGCAATCCGCGTAAGGAAAACCCTTGCATAACAAAGGTCGCAGCAATGAAACATAAAAGCACTAGATCTGCTATCGGGTAGATAATCGCAAGAAAGGATTGGTTGTAATCACCATCAAAGCGGGGAAGTACCGGGTGAAGCGCGAAGGCGGCCCCCAAGGTGCTTAACCCCAGTCCTACGATGGCTGCATCTACCAACTCAAGCATTGTGAGCCTTTGCTGAATTGAAATCAGAAGCTGAAAACCCAGCAGAGCTAATGGGTAAAACAATAAGTAAAAGAGATCAGATGCGGTGGCAAAAAATGCAGATAC
>CALMBJ010000037.1 GCA_937860175.1 uncultured Actinomycetes bacterium | reverse complement strand
TTCAGTGCTCTATCGAGGAACTGCACTATTGAGCGAATTAGCGGTGCGTTCACTAAATGAAATGGTGTGAAGCGACTAAAAGTTTGAACGCAGTGATTTTGTCAGCAACACCAAAACAGATGTAATTGATAAAACCGCTGCTAAAAATGCATAGGTAACGCTGACTCCGTATCTCTCAACAGAAAGCCCTGCCAAAACCATGCCTAGGGGAGGCGCAACATAAAAGACCGCTGTCTGTATTCCAAAGACTCGGCCTTGCAAGTGAGCAGGAATTCGTTGTTGCACCAAGGAGTTAACAAGCGGGCTGTATGGTCCCCATGAAAGTCCTAAGAAGAATCCCGCTGCCATCAGTAATGGAAGCGGAGGAAGAAATGCCATAGGAATAATGCTCAGAGCGCTTCCAAGCATGATGCATCTCATCAAGGTTTTTCGCTGGATCTGCTTACTAATCCAGCCATATCCAAATGAACCTATTGCAGAACCGGCGGCAAGGGTGGATATCACAAGTCCTAGTCCACTCGGATTGTTCGCGCTTTCAAAAAAAGTCGGAAGCACAATTGCTTCAGTTGGTAGATAGACCGCTGCAAGAATCAAAAGCGCGATGCTAAGAGTTCTTAAAAGCTTGTCGTTCCATAGAGTCTTGATTCCGGCGCGTAATCGCAAATCAACTTGCTCGCCAGATTCCGTTGCTGCATCTTTAGATTCTTGGCCTAAATCGCCTACACGTAAGAATGCGATGGCCAACGCTGCGATAACAAAGAGAATTGCTGCGGCCCAGAAGGAATTAATCGAACCAACGGTGGAGATCAAGCCCGCACCGATTGCTGGGCCAAAGATCCAAGAAACCCCCATGAAGCCTTCATGAATACCATTTAGGCGATCTAGTTCTATCCCTGATTTCTTTGCAACATCTGATAGCAAAGTCTTTCGGGCTGTGTATCCAGCGGGATCAAAAACAGCTCCCACAACTGCAATCAACAAAATTGATGTATTGCTTAAGCCAAAGATTGCAGCAACTATCGGGAAGGCAGCAACAGAAAGTGAGGAAAGTAAGTCCGCGCCGATACTGACGGCCCGCCGACCCAAGTGGTCAACCATCCACCCACCAATAGGAGAGACAAGGATTGCAGGTAGTGCTGAAACTGCAGCAACTAATCCGGCGAATGCAGGCGAATCAGTTCTTTCAAGAATCAACCAGGGGATAGTGATCATGACAATCGAGTTACCAAGTGCCGAAGCAAAATTGGAAAGTTGAAGCAGGATCACCGGAGATTTCTTCATGACTCTCAATCTTAGCCCTCAGCTATGTTGCATTAATGCTACATAGCATATATGCTATTTTCTATGAGTCGCA